>JAATGJ010000045.1 GCA_015654695.1 Chitinophagales bacterium
GAAGATTAGAATACAACATCATTATGGACAATGCTTCCGGAAAAACGGAAACACCCATCACCTTCAAATTGCCGAACATCAATACCAATTTAAAGAACCCATCGGTGTCGATGCCGATCGATATCGGTTCCAATCCTATCAAAAATCCGTTCGTGATCCCCGGCCTGAAAAAAGTGCAGGTGGAATCGCAGCTGAACCCTAACTACAGCTTTGACAACTTTGTGGAAGGCGATTGCAACCGCGTAGCCCGTCGTGCAGGCAAGACGGTGGCCGAAAAGCCCGGTGCCAACTCCTTCAATCCCCTGGTTATATATGGCGGGGTAGGGCTGGGAAAAACCCATTTAGCCCAGGCCATCGGAAACGAGGTGAAAAGAGCGCACCCTAATAAGGTGGTATTATATGTCAGCTCCGAAAAGTTCATCAACCAGTTCATGGATCATAGCCGCAACAATGCGATCAATGATTTTATCCATTTTTACCAGTTGATAGATGTATTGATACTGGACGATGTGCAGTTTTTTGCCAAGGCTGAAAAATCACAGGATGCGTTCTTCGCTATTTTCAATCACCTGCATCAATCCCACAAGCAGCTTATTCTTACTTCTGATAAATCGCCCAAGGACCTGGAAGGTGTCCAGGAAAGATTGCTCAGCCGTTTCCGCTGGGGACTGAGCGCCGACCTGCAGATACCCGACTACGATACCCGTATTGATATACTGGAAAAGAAGATGAAAAACGACGGTTTGGAGATGCCCAAAGAAGTGGTTAAGTACATAGCGTATAATATTAATAGCAATGTAAGGGAACTGGAAGGGGCTTTGATCTCACTGTTGGCACAATCTTCGCTAAATCGTAGGGAGATAGATTTAGACTTAGCCAAAAAAGTGTTGCGCAATTTTGTAAAATCATCGAGCAAAGAGATCACTATTGATACTATACAGCGTATGGTATGTGACTACTTTGATGTCTCTTATGACAAGCTTTTGCAGAAAACCCGTAAAAGGGAGATTGTACAGGCAAGACAGATAACTATGTACCTGGCAAAAGCCTTTACCAAGAATTCATTAAAAACTATCGGGGAACATTTTGGAGGAAGGGATCATACCACTGTTATCCATTCCTGCCAGACAGTAAAAGACCTGATGGATACAGATACCGTATTCAGGGAAAATGTACTGGAACTTCAGCAGAAAGTACAATTAGCCGCGATGTAACAGTTCAAATTTCAATTTTTAAAATTCCAAATTCCATTCCGGTGGGATTTGGAATTTGTTTTTTTATTTGTTTTGGGATTTATTGACTGTTATGGTTATTTTTGCCCCCCTTGAAAAAGGCGACGGTGAGGTGGATGAGTGGCTGAAATCAGTAGTTTGCTAAACTGCCGTACGGGTTAAACTGTACCGCGGGTTCGAATCCCGCCCTCACCGCTGATTGAATAAATTGAATGCCTGGTTGAAAGACCGGGCATTTTGTTTTTGTACAATTCTAAATTAAAAAGTAGCTGCTAAACTGCCGTATGGATTAAACTGTTCCGTCGTCTGGCGAATCGAATCCCGCCCTCAACGCTTGATAAGCAGCAATGCAAAACTCTGCAAATCAATAATGAGCAGGGTTTTGCATTTTTTGTAAAATGCATATTAATGCAAAAAGCATCCTTATGCCGGCTATCTAGGATGGTATCATTCGGCAGCATCCCTATCGCCAGATAAAATTCAAATTCTGACAGATAAGTTCACAAAATATAAGCAAGGTGTAATGTCTATAAAGAGCATCAAGAAACGAGCGAATTATTATTGTCCACATTCCCCTTAAGTGTGTAACAGGCTGGTAAGAAAGATAAATACCAAGAATACAAGTAACACAAATTTTTTGAGGAAAACCTTTTATCCAAAATGCCCGTTCACATAATTTTTGGTCAACTCCTTTTGAGGCTTTTTGAAAACATTTTCACAAGTGTCAAACTCTACCAGCTCGCCTAAATACATAAAAGCAACCTTATCTGAGATACGTTGTGCCTGCTGCATATTATGCGTTACAATGACAATGGTATAATCTTTTTTCAGGCTCATTATTAATGCTTCTATTTTATTGGTGCTGATAGGGTCTAATGCCGAGCAGGGCTCATCCATTAAAATAACTTCAGGACGCAGCACAACAGTCCTTGCAATACAAAGTCTTTGCTGTTGTCCACCGGATAGTTTGACCGCAGGTTTTTTTAATTCATCTTTTACTTCCTCCCACAAATAACTTTCTTTCAAAGCTTTTTCAATTAATCCCGGTATTTCGGTTTTGGAAAAACTATGAATATTTAATGCGTACGAAAGGTTTTCATAAATACTTTTGGGCAAGGGATTTGGTTTTTGAAATACCATGCCTATCCTTTTGCGTAATTCCGTTACAGATGTTTTCTTATCATAAATATTCAGTGTATCTAATTTTATATCTCCTTCAATTCTTGCATCGGGCGACAGGTCATGCATACGGTTGAATGAACGGAGCAGCGTTGATTTTCCACAACCGGACGGGCCTATTAATGAAGTAACCTGGTTTTTGGGAAAATCAATATTGATATTTTTCAGGATTTGCTTCTTCCCGAAATACATATTAAAGTTATGCGCTGATAGTTTGATTTCGTTCATATTAATCCTTTGTTCTGTGTTTAAACCGTATGTAAAAAGCAACAATGTTGAGTACAAATACCAGCAGGATCAATACCGTGGCAGTTCCATAGGCCAGGGGTCTTACCTCTTCTATTGACTGGTGCTGAGTGGAAAGCATATACAAATGGTAAGGTAATGCCATGAACTCCTGGTTGGGTGAAGCGCTGATTCCATTGATGTAAAATGCGACTCCGGTAAACAGGATAGGTGCCGTTTCGCCGGCAGCTCTTGACATAGTCAATATTACACCGGTCAGAATACCGGGTAAGGCTTTTGGTAACACTACATCTTTAATGGTTTCAAACTGTGTGGCGCCTAATGCCAGGGTAGCTTCCCTCATACTATTAGGTATTCGTTTCAATGCTTCTTCCGTAGTGGTGATGATGTAGGGCAAAGAAAGTAAACCCAGCGTTAGCCCCGCAGATAAAACAGAAGTGCCTAATCGTAATGACTGAACAAATAACGCGAGACCAAACAATCCATAAATAATAGAAGGAATTCCCGCAAGATTCCTGATTGACGCCCTGATAATATTGGTTAATACCGATGGCCTTGCATATTCATTGAGATATACGGCACAGGCTATTCCAAATGGCACGGAAAAAATGGTAGTAATAAATGTAAGTAACAGCGTTCCGATCATCGCGGGAAGAATTCCTCCTTTCGTCATGCCATTAGTGGGGAACCGGGTGATAAAATGCCAGGATACAGAAGACATCCCCTTTGAAAAAATATCATATAAAATGACGCCAAGTATCAGGCATACCATTAGCGTACTTCCCAGCAATAATATCCAGTTAAACAGGTGGCGTATTTTTTTCATTATGCATGAAATTTTCGTAACCTGTTGGCAAAATATTCCCCCAGTAAGTTAATAGCCAGGGTGATCAGGAATAAAACGACTGCAATAGCAAACAGTGCAAAGTAATGGGTGGTTTGATAAGGTACTTCACCCATTTCAATAGCGATAGTAGCTGTAATAGTGCGCACTGCATCTAAAAAACCTTTGGGTAATACTGCTGCATTGCCGGTTGCCATTAATACGGTCATGGTTTCTCCCAATGCCCTGCCTAAGCCAAGCATTACTGCGGCAATTAACCCCGGTAATGATGCAGGCAATGTTACTTTAAAAAGAGTTTCCCATTTGTTTGCCCCTAAAGCCAGCGAAGCTTCCCGGTGGCTGTGCGGCACAGCATTGATTGCATCTTCACTGATGGTGATGACTGTAGGTAACGCCATTACGGCTAACAATACAGAACCATTTAATGCATTCAACCCGTTTTGAATACCGAATATTTTTGCGATGCCGGGACCTACGAGCACGATGCCAAGAAATCCGATAGCTACCGAGGGGATTGCCGCAAGCATTTCAATAACCGGTTTTAATATAGTTTTTAGTTTTGGATGTGCCAGTTCAGATAAAAAGGCAGCGGTAAATATTCCCAGCGGGATGGCGATAACCATAGCGCCCAATGTTACTAGTCCTGTACTTACCAATAAAGGAGCAATGCCGTATTTACTTGTTGAACTTTCCGGGTCCCATTGTGAGCCGGTAAAAAAATCAACAGGTTTTACATCAGCAAAGAAAGCTATGCTATTGTATAACAACATCAAAAATATTCCTGCCAGCAAACCAATCGTAACCAGGCCGGCTGCTTTAAAAACCTGTTTTAGCAACCAATCGGTACTCTCCCGCTTTTTTATATTCATGGTTATTTAATTACAGGATAATATCCGGCCAATTGAATAATTTTCTGGCCTGTATCGCTTTTTTCAAAATCAAGAAAGGGCTTTATTTTATCAAAAGATGCAGCCTTATAATACTGGTATAATGGCCGCTGAAAAAAATATTTACCGGCTGCGATCATGTTTGCGTCCAAAGGCGAAATGGCTTTTTCATTTTTATCCTGGTAAACAGGAAGTACTTTTATGCCTGTACTACTGCCGTGAGTGACATATCCCGCTCCTACATAGCCAATGCCAGAATGATCAGCTTTAATGGCTTCCAGTATTTGAGCATTCCCATTCATTTGTTTGGCATAGGGTGTAAACTCTATACCTAATTTTTTTTTAACAAAATCATGCGTGCCGGAATTGCTTTGCCTCCCATAAATATTAATGATCATATTTTTCCCGGTCAGGGATGACCAGTTTTTATACCTGCCACTCAGTATGCCCGCCAGGTCGTCTGTATTAACGGAATCAATGGGAAGGTCATCAGCTACTACAAATGCAATAGCATCCTGGGCAAAAATAAAAGAATCAATCTTCGCTCCTTTTTTTTCAAACAAATTGATTTCCCCCGAATTGATGCTTCTGGAAGAATTTGCTACATCTGCCGTTCCATTCAGCAATGATGCAATACCTAAACCAGAGCCTCCGCCGGAAATGGAAACAAAAACACCGGCGTTTACCTCATGAAAAGATTCCGCCAACTGCACAGCAAGGTTTACTTCAGTATCCGAACCTTTTATTTTTATAGTTTTATTTTCCTGCGAACAAGCAGGCAGAAGAACTATTAAATAACAGAAATAGTACTTCATAACGTCATCTTATTTAGAGTTAGTAAGCGCAAAAAGTATGAAACAAAAGGTACAGTAAGTACGGCCTGATATTATCTTTTGATTAAGTAATTATTTCCTGCGTCCTTTTAGTCAGGCTGGTAGTGGTAAGGCAGTGGCGGCTACCAGGATTGGCTTATTTATTGTCCTGGTAATGTAATATTGAATGGATAGTAGGAGGTAAGATAAATTGTTATCAAAATCATATTGAATTCTGATAATCATCAGGCGTTGTCTGATCTTATTATTTCTATTTTTATCCGGTACTTATTTGTCGAAAAAGTACAAATGAATCCTGATCCGATATTACATATACAGCAACAGTTAGTTGAGTTAGAGAAAAAAATGCTGCAGGAGACTGAAAAGAGGCAAACGCTTTTTAAAGATATCCACTCTCAGCAATACCCGGCCGCACAAAACATGATCCATTATTTAACGCTAAGAAATGAAGATATACGTGAATTGCAGGATATCCTTCATATACATGGTCTTTCTTCACTGGCCAGTTCAGAAGGTCATATTCACAGCCAGTTGCAATCTATTTTACAGCGATTAGGTAAGCATTATTGCCGCGAAGAACTGGATGCTTGTACTTATGAGTTTAACCTGGAACAAATAAGGCAAAAAAGCCAAACGCTGTTTGGCGAAAAAAATGATGCTGTTACTCCGTATATTATGGTAACATTCGATTCTTCATTTGCTGATAATTATGCTTTGATCAAAAACCTGCTGCAAAATGGAATGAATGTAGCACGTATCAATTGCGCACATGATGAGGAAGCTATCTGGTCAAGGATGATCCATCACCTGAAAAAAGCATGTCGCTATACAGGTCTTTATTGTAAAATATATATGGACTTAGCAGGGCCCAAGATCAGAACAAGGCTAATAAAGAAAGGGCGGGAGAAAGGAAAGGTGAAAGTAAAAGAAGGCGAACTGGTCTGGCTGTCAGATGATGCTGCAGGTTTCAAAGATGATGATATTGTAATAAGTCCCAACGAACCGGGAATCATTGGCATGCTGAAAAAGGGAGAAAGAGTATATATTGATGACGGTATCATCAAAGGCGTTGTAGAAGCCATCAATAAAAAGGCGGCAGGTATGCGTATTATACGTATATCTTCCGGAAAGAAGCAGATTAAAAAAGATAAGGGGATCAATTTTCCTGACTCTGAAATTTCCATTGCCTCTCTTACTGAATTTGATAAAACCTGTTTGCCTTTTATATGTGATCATGCAGATATGGTGGGCTACTCTTTTGTTCGTGTTCCTTCGGATCTCGCAGAGTTGCAACAAGTCTTAAAAAAACTTTCATCTGTACCACCGCATATCATCATCAAAATTGAAACCCCGGAAGCCGTAAAAAATCTTCCGGATCTATTGCTGCAGGGAATGCAACAAAAGGTTTTTGGCGTGATGATAGCCCGCGGTGACCTGGCCGTTGAAATTGGATTTGAAAGGTTGGGGGAGATACAGGAAGAAATCCTATGGATATGTGAATCAGCACATGTACCGGTAATATGGGCTACACAGGTACTGGAAACATTAAATAAGTCAGGTATTGCTACCCGTTCAGAAATTACGGATGCAGCACATAGCGCCATGGCCGAATGCGTGATGATCAATAAGGGAGATCATACGATAAAGGTAATAGAGACACTCCGGGATATCTTACATCGTACCGGCGGGCATCATATTAAAAAAAGGTTTACGTTTCGTCCATTGAGTATTGCACGAAGGTTTATGAATGACCCGCCGCAAGTAGATACCGAAGGAGGATGAGAATTAACGCCATTCAGGGTTTTGCGGTTTTTTCAGTTGACCATGACGGGTATTGATCCGGTTTATTGATCACAAGGATAAATAATGAAACCATTATTGAGAAATAATCTTCTTCCATTTTATTGTATTTTAACGGCCGGTACTATGTCACCGGTTTTTTAAATAGTCATTTATGAACCGTTTAATCATCACTTGTTTTTTGTTCGCTTGCCTGCAAAGTTCGGGTCAGCCATCTTTATATACAACTGCGAATGCCCATTCTCATAATGACTATGAACAGCCTTTTCCTTTCTGGAGTGCCTGGCGACAGGGGTTTGGTTCAATGGAAGTGGACATTTTTTTAGAGAATGATGAAATAATTGTTGCACATGATAAACCACAGTTAAAAAGACACTGGACACTTGACTCATTATACCTGCAGCCCTTGCTGCAATGCGTAATAAAGAATAATGGCTATGTGTATGCGGATACCAGCCGGACATTGCAATTGCTGGTGGATATAAAATCTGAAGCAGTTCCGTCACTGGCAAAACTGGTAGAAAAACTAAGGCCCTATACATTATTAATCAACTCTCCTTCTTTACAAATCGTTATTTCCGGAAACCGGCCTGAACCGTCCACATTTTCTTCCTGGCCTCCATGGGTGTTATTTGACGGCGATCTGCAAAAGGATTACAACAAAGAAGAATTAACAAGGATAGCAATGTTTAGCGATAATTTTTCACAGTATTCATCATGGAATGGTAAAGGAAGATTGCCGGAGAAAGAACTGCTGACTTTGCAAAGCATGATCAAAAAGTCGCATCAGCTTAATAAAAAGATGCGGTTTTGGAATGCGCCTGATATACTAAATAGCTGGTACAGCTTTATAGATATGAGAGTTGACTATATCAATACTGATCATATAGAAAGCGTGGCTACTTTTTTCAAACAATTACCGGACAGAATTTATACTGGTAAAGAAGCTTACAATCTGTATAGCCCCCAATGGAAGAACGATGGCCTGGATAAGCCTGTACGCAATGTAATACTGCTGATCGGTGATGGAACAGGACTGGCGCAATGGTATGCCGGCTACACAGCCAATAAAGGAAAGCTAAATGTATTCAACATGCGCCAGACAGGGCTTTCCAAAACCAGTTCTTTCGATAATTATATTACTGACTCAGCGCCGGGTGCCACCGCTTTTTCATCAGGTAGTAAAACCAATAACCGGGCAGTAGGAGTAGATCATACAGGAAAGAAATTAATTCTGCTGCCGGAGATTGTCCGAAAAAGAAAAATCAAAACAGGTATCATTACCAGCGGTGATCTGCGTGATGCTACCCCTGCGGCTTTTTATGCCCACCAGGCGGAACGAAGTAACTATCCGGCCATTTTAAAAGATCTGGTTAATGATCCCGTGGATATTATCATGGGTGCCTGCGATCTGGGCAAGCAGGACAGTGCATCGAACGTTCTTAAAAAGGAATTCAATTATCTTCTTTCAATTGATAGTATAAAGAAAAACAGTAAAACGCCGTTATTGGTTGCAGATGCAAGAGCAGCATTGTCTGTAGAAGGAGGAAGAGGGGATTGGGCGCAAAAAGCGTTTCAGTCAGCGATCAGGGTGCTCTCACAGAATAAAGAAGGGTTTCTGTTGATACTCGAAGGGGCGCAGATTGATCATGGCGGTCATGCAAATAAGTTGCCCTATGCCGTTTCAGAGTTACTCGATTTTGACCGTGTTATCGGCGAGGCAATGAAGTTTGCCGATAGTAACGGAGAGACGCTTATTATTGTAACTGGTGATCACGAAACCGGTGGATTGACATTAACGGGAGGTGATTACATAAAAGGTTCTGTTAGCGGGCAATTTTCTACGGAAGATCACACGGCTATACCGGTGCCGGTCTTTGCCTATGGCCCGCAATCACGATTATTTAGCGGGATTTATGAGAATACCGGTATTTTTTACCGCATTCTGAGGGCGTTTGGCATTCAAACTAAAGGCCAATAGCCGAAAAACTTAACATTGGGAGTAAAGTACTAATATTATCTTTATGTTACTAAATTGTAAAGTAATAATGGGAAAATCAAAGAAAGCTAAAGTTGTCAAACAATCTTTCAAAAAGGAATTGAAGAAGCAAATAGCTTACCAGTTAGCCAATAACCTTGAAGAATTAAAAACGTTATTGGGTGATAAAAAGTTCAGCACACGAATCCGCAAGGCTACCAAGCTTTTAAGCTCAGGCGTAAAAGAAAAAACTAACACACCTGTACCTGTAAAGGTGAAGAAGAAAGCAACTGATCAACCAAAGACCCAGATAAGCGTTCCGGTCGCAGAACCATCATCGGATTAGTGGTAGAAACTCCTGAAATATTTTTATCTGAAACAAATTTTTTCAACTGTTAGCAACAATTCGCAGTAATTCTGTGAATACTTAACGGGCGGAAACTATATTCCTGTTAATGTAATACCCGGCTTCCGGGCAGCATATCCGTAACTTACTATTTTCTATAAAGCATACTGGCTTCACAAGAGCTACCTGGTAAAGGTTATATTGCAATTCCTGCTTCTTAATTATGTATATATTACGCCATAGTATTATTTCTATATACAGCTACCTGCCTAGAAAGAAAAACTGGCCCCCGATATATATGGTAGTATTTGTTGAAGATGATGGTAAAGGACAAGTGAAGGTAACCCTGGTAAGAAAATTTGGAAACTTCAGTGGTAAAAAGGAGATCGAATCAATTGCTGTGGATGATGCATTGGGGTATGTTTATTATTCAGATGAGGGATTTGGTGTACGGAAATATTATGCTGATCCTGCAAAAGGAAATGAAGAAGCTGGCCGTATTTGGAAAAACTGATTTTAAACAGGATAATGAAGGCATCAGTATTTATAAAGTTATTGACAGTACAGGATATATAATTGTGTCTGATCAGCAGACCAACCGGTTCAATATTTATTCAAGAGAAGGCACAGGGAAAGATCCGCATGATCATGTATTGATAAAATCACTGCATCTTTCTACTATGGAAAGCGATGGCTCTGAAGTAGTATCCCTGCCATTAAACAGTACTTTTAAAAAAGGTTTGTTTATCGCAATGAGCACAGATAAATCTTTTCACTATTACAGGTGGGAAGATATGATGAAATAAACGGTAGCTTTTCAGGGAAAGTCAATCGAACAACGACATTTCGGGGCTCTTCATCAAATATTCCGCAAGTAGTTTCTCATTGTGCCGCTACTTTTTGAAAATGTGTCAATGATTTTTTTGCTTTTCCGTCTCGCTTCTATTTTGGCTTATAATAACCATAATTTCAAATGCTACAATACCTTATTGTCTTGACGATTGCCTGCCTAGAATCCGGACAATACGGTTATATACTATTTCCAATTTCGTCCAGGAGTTTCCACCGCTTGTATTCACGAATAGAATAACTACGGTGTCAATATCCTTGTGATAGCGTGCGATACTCGAATATCCCGGTAACAAACCGGTATGTTCGTACACATAGATGGAAGAATAAATAGCCTGTTCATCATCATTTAATAATGAGCCATCATTCAACGCTCTCAAAAAAATTCCAACATCCTGTGCCGTCGCAACCATCGATCCACCAGGGGTTACAAAATTTTGCGTTTTTAAATCTCCGTCATATTCAGCGTAGTACCCGCTGACAACGTCTCTTAAAACCACTTCATTCAGTAAACCATAAGTATGCATTAGCCCAAGAGGATCCAGGATTTCTCTTTTTATATATTGTCGGTGGCTATAGCCCAATATTTTATCGAGAATATTGCTAATCAACAGATAATTTGTATTGGAATAACGATAACGACTGTCTGGCTTAAAATCGGCGGGCTTATCTAATACCAAGTTTAGAAACCCGCCGGAGTTTATCGGCAAATTGGACCACGATAATTTAGGGTCGTCAATGAAATCAGGAATGCCACTCCGATGTTGCAGCATCATTCTCAATGTAATCTGATTTGCATTTTCAATTCTTCCAACCAGTTCAGGCAAATAGTAAGCAACAGTTTTATCCAGCGACAGACTTTTGTTGTTGACCAATTTGGCGGTAGCAGCGGCGATATATAACTTGCTGATACTGGCAATTTTGAACAATGCTTGGGGATCGGCAGGGATTCTATTCTCTCTGTTTTTCCAACCCGCAGAATAAAATTCCGGCTCTCTGCCTTTTTTATCTACATAAACAATAATGCCGTCATGACTATGATCAATTGCTTTGTCGACTTGTTCCTGAACAGTATCAGGTAATGGTGCTGCCCATATCAATAATGCTTCCCAGGGTGTAAATGCCACTGTGCAGATTATCGCAACGATAGGCATAACTATTCTAAGTAATCGTTTTGTACGTTTCATTTTTTGAATTTAACGATAACTTATATCGCCGCTCAAATTGCCGCTAACGTGTGTATTGCCGAAAGTACGAACATATCCTAATAGCGACCTTTTTCTATAATTGCTAATCCTACTTTTTCAAATTCTAGTTACTTAAACTTGGCAGAATTCATTACTTTTATAGTGTTATTGGAGCGATGGTAATTTCAGAGACCAGAACGGTTTTTTTATTTTTTGCATTTTGCATCATTATTTTCAGATAGTTATCTACAGAAAGTACTGAGGGTTCGAATCCCGCCCTCACCGCTGATTGAATAAATTAAATGCCTGGTTGAAAGACCGGGCATTTTGTTTTTTGCGGTTGTAAATAATAAAGTGTTTACTAAACTGCTGTATAGGTTCCTGTTCTGCCGACTGGCGGATCGAATCCCGCCCATAGCGCAAATGACATTGCAGGTAAATGCGAAACTCAGTAAGGCTCAGGCAAATGACTTTACGTTTTTTTGTTTCCTGCATATTCCCGCAAGGAAATGAATCTTGCGGCGTACTTACAGATATCAATATTTGCTGTTGTTTATTTTGCTTCACCCTTCTTTTTTTAGGGAGGCTGGGTGTGATATGCTGAAAGAAGCTGATATGAAATTAAAGCAGGTAAATGGGTTGAGAAATAAGGGGGAGCGATATTCATATTATTGGGAAAAATGATAGCTATATATAATTAGGTATTTTTAAAAGCAAGTACTTAATTTTATAAGACACTGGAATGACTGATGAAAAATAAAATTTTAATATTCACTTTACTCCCCGTTAGTATTATCACGGGCATTGTTTCCTGTTTTAATAAAAAAGGAAACGGGGAAAACAGCTTGCCCCGAAGTGTGAGTTATAATTTTCATATTCGCCCCATACTTTCCGACAAATGTTTCAAATGCCATGGGCCCGATGGTGATAAAAGGCAGGCTGATTTAAGATTGGATATAGCCGACAGCGCTTATGCGCCGCTTAAAGAAACCAAAGGCGGGTATGCTATTATACCGGGTAAGCCCGCCGAATCCGAATTGTATAAACGGATTTCTTCCATTGACACCTCTTATATGATGCCCCCGCCGGATGGTCACCTGGGCATGCTGTCTGAATATGAAGTCGCTCTGTTCAAAAAGTGGATTCAGCAGGGAGCTAAGTATGAAACGCACTGGGCGTTTACTCCTCCCCTAAAACAACCGCTGCCTGCCATTGACAACAAAGACCGTGTAAAAAACGAAATTGATTATTTTATAGTAAGTAAACTCAATGAAAAAGGATTAACACCCAATGAAGAAGCAGATAAAGAACGGTTATTGAAAAGAGTTTCACTGGACATTACAGGTTTACCACCATCTCTGGCGATGATGGATAAATTCAGTACTGATCAATCTGCTAATGCGTATGAAAAAATAGTGGATGAATTACTCGCTACGCCGCAATACGGCGAAAAGATGGCGGTACACTGGCTGGATGTAGCAAGGTATGCCGATAGTTACGGCTACCAGGATGATAATATCAGGACGCAATGGCCCTGGAGAGACTGGGTTATTCACACATTTAATAAAAATATACCCTACGACCAGTTTATTACCTGGCAGATTGCCGGTGATATGTTGCCCGGCGCCAGCAAGGAACAAATACTGGCTACAGGGTTTTTCCGTAATCATAAATATACAGAAGAAGGCGGTGTGGTCCCGGAAGAATACCGGATAGAGTATTTATTGGATAAAGTAAAAACATTTGGCAAAGGGATACAGGGGCTCACTATTGAATGTGCGCAGTGCCATGACCATAAGTATGACCCTTTTTCACAAAAAGATTATTATTCATTACTTGCCTTTTTTAATAATACCAAAGAAGAAGGATACGAAGGGGATGTAAGTGTTTCGAAGCCTGCAAAAAAACCTATCCTGAAAATAAGTGACGAAGAAGTAAAAAGTATTTTATCCTTTATCAATAAAAAAGATACTGGTTTGATGACAGTGTCTGTGATGGCCGAAGACACGTTACGAAAAACCCATGTACTCAGCCGCGGTGTTTATGATCAGCCGGCTGATGAAGTTCCTCCGGCGGCTCTTCCTGCCATCATGAAATTTGATGAAAATAAATTTCCGCGAAACAGGATCGGGTTAGCTAAATGGACTGTAGATAAAAAAAATCCTTTAACGGCAAGGGTATTTGTGAACCAGTTATGGCAGGAGTTTTTTGGAAAGGGACTGGTAAAAACTTCCGGTGACTTTGGTATGCAGGGCGAATTGCCATCGCACCCGGAATTGCTTGACTGGCTGGCTGTAGATTTTATGGAAAATGGATGGAACATAAAACGGCTGGTAAAGCAAATGCTGATGTCAGCCACCTATCGTCAATCAGTTAAAACAACCGATGAAAAACAAAAGAAAGACCCTGACAACATCTATTTATCAAGAGGGCCAAGAAGCCGCCTGTCAGCAGAGTTTATACGTGATCTTGTTTTAAGCAGCAGCGGGTTATTGATAAAAAAAATAGGCGGCCCCAGTGTGAAGCCTTATCAGCCTAAAGGTTTATGGGAATCCGCTACATCAGGCAGGGGGGTGCTGGCAACATATATCCAGGACAAAGGGGAAGATATGTACCGCCGGGGAATGTACACATTTATCAAATTAACGATTCCGCCACCAGGCATGATATTATTTGATGCCAGCAACCGTGACCAGTGCGAAGTAAGACGGCTAAAAACAAATACACCTTTACAGGCATTGATCATGATGAATGATCCGACTGTACTGGAAGCATCAAGAGTATTAGCGCAACAGTTAATGAGTGAACCATCATCTGCGGAAGAAAAAATACAGAAAGCTTTTCGGTTAATTATTTGCCGTAAGGCCGCCGCAAAAGAAATAAAAATCCTTTCATCATATTTCAATGAGCAACTGCTATTGTTTCAGCAAAAAAAATTAAATACGGATGCCACGTTGAAAGCAGGTGAGTACCCTATAAAAGAAATACGGGATGCCAGCAGTTTTGCCGCCCTGATGAAAACTATCAGCGCTATCTATAATATGGAAGAAGCAATCACAAAAACCTGATCATGCAAAAAGAAATCCTGGAACACGGGCTTAACATGAACCGCCGCCGTTTTTTATCAAGAATGAGTCTTGGTATTGGCAGCGTAGCACTAGGTTCATTATTAATTCCTGATTTGTTCAGTGGTAGCAGTGAAGAGGAAATGCTGATGACCGGCCTTCCGCATTTCGCACCAAAAGCTAAGCGTATCATTTATTTATTTCAAAACGGCGCGCCATCACAACTGGAATTGTTTGATTATAAACCAAAATTGCGGGAAATGTTTGGACAGGATCTTCCTGAATCCATCAGGTTAGGGCAGCGCTTAACAGGGATGACAGCTAACCAGACCAAGTTTCCTTTGGCAGGAAGTGTTTTTGATTTTAAACAATACGGACGTGCGGGCGCATGGTTTAGTGAGTTATTGCCCCATACCGCTTCAATAGCTGATGATCTTTGTGTAATAAAAACATTGTTTACCGAAGCGATCAATCATGACCCGGCATTAACGTTTTTTCAAACCGGTGCCCAGGTAGGTAACCGTCCCAGCATGGGTTCATGGCTTAGCTACGGTTTAGGTAGTGAGAATAAAAACCTCCCGGCATTTTGCGTGTTGCTGTCAAAAGGAAAAGGCAATGGACAAGGTGTGTATTCAAAATTATGGACGAATGGTTTTTTAGATTCTATTCACCAGGGTGTGCAATTCAGCAGTGGCGAAAATCCAGTACTATATCTCAATAATCATGAAAGCATTAGCAAAGACGACAGGAGAAAGATGCTGGATAAGGTGAATGAGTTGAACGAAGAATCCTACAAAGAATTTGGCGACCCTGAAATAAATACGAAGATCCAGCAGTATGAAATGGCTTACCGGATGCAGACAGCCGTGCCGGAAATAACGGATATGAGTAAAGAGCCCGAAAGTATTATTAAATTATACGGCCCTGAATGTTTGGTGCCCGGTACGTATGCCGCCAACTGTTTGCTTGCTCGTAAACTTTCTGAAAATGGCGTCCGGTTTGTACAGTTGTACCACCAGGGATGGGATGGTCATAATAATTTGCCGGGTGAGATCCGGGGACAATGCAAGGATACGGACCAGGCAAGTGCCGCACTGATCACAGATTTAAAACAACGTGGCTTATTAGATGAAACATTGGTGATATGGGGTGGCGAATTTGGAAGGACCAACTATTGCCAGGGATCTTTCACTAAGGAAAATTATGGAAGGGACCATCACCCAAGATGCTTTAGCGTCTGGATGGCCGGTGGTGGGGTAAAGCCGGGTGTGTATGGAGAAACAGATGAGTTTGGTTATAATATAGCCAAAGACCCTGTACACGTTCACGATTTTCATGCTACTGTGTTAAACCTGATGGGTTTAAACCATGAGCAGTTGTTATTTAAGCACCTTGGCAGACGTTACCGGTTGACAGATGTATCCGGCAAAATTGTAAAAGGACTGATCACTTAATCATCTTTATAATATCATCTTGAATTGTAGAATGTTTTCAGTAATTAAAAAATAGTTATGAACCGTAGAAAATTCATCCGGCAATCAGGTATTGCTGCATCCGGCTTAGCTTGTTTACCATCTTTTCTTTCTGCAAAAGCTAACGAAGATATCATTCTCGGTCATAATAATAAACGTTATCGCATAGATACGAAATGGGGAGTACAGGACTTTAGCCGTTATCCTGTAAAAGACTGCCATGAGATGGTACAGGATAGCAAGGGAAGAATTATTTTACTTACCAATGAAACGAAGAACAATGTCATCATTTACGATAAAAAAGGAAAGTTGTTGACAACATGGGGGAGCGAATATCCCGGCGCTCATGGATTAACCTTATTCAATGAAAATGGGGAAGAAGTTTTATTTATTTGTGATAATAACCGTCACCAGGTAATTAAGACCACGTTAACCGGCAAAGTGCTGATGACACTTGACTATCCCAAAGAAACAGGTGAATACAGTAAAGCGGAAGAATATGTTCCTACGGAAACGGCCATTGCGCCAAATGGCGATATTTATGTGGCAGATGGTTATGGTAAGGATTTTATTATTCAATACAACTCCAAAGGTGAATACATCAGGCATTGGGGAGGAAGAGGGGCGGAAGAAAAACATTTGAAAAATGCACATGGTGTTTGTTATGATAACCGGGATAAGAATAATCCCTTGCTGGTGGTAACATCAAGAGAGCAGAATGCTTTCAAACGTTATAGTCTTGATGGAAAATATATGGATACCATTGCTTTACCCGGTGCCTGGGTTTGCCGGCCTGTTATTCATGGTGACTATTTATATGCAGCGGTATTGCAGAGCCAGCGAAGTCTCTGGCAGCAATCAGGCTTTATAACCATTTTGGATAAGAACAATAAAGTAGTGTCTAACCCTGCCGGTAGTGA
>JAATGJ010000069.1 GCA_015654695.1 Chitinophagales bacterium
CCATTTGGCATAATTCTTCGACACAAATTTGAAAAACTCCGTGTTCGCTTCGCTCTTCTGATTTTGCAATATTTCCTGCATCTCGGGGCTGTCACTCTTTTCCATCTCCAGTTCCCAGTACACTAATTTTCTATAAATATCCATCCACTCGTTATAATCCGGGTTGCTGTTCAATGCCATGAATAAATTGCGGAACTGCTGCTGGTAAGCTGTTGTTGTTTTCTCCGCCACCAGCCTCCGGTTATCAATGATCTTTTTCAAACTCAGCCAGACCTGGTTAGGGTTTACCGGTTTTATTAAATAATCACTGATCTGCGAACCAATGGCTTCATCCATCAGGTTCTCGGTTTCATTTTTTGTAATTAACACAACAGGCAGCGATTGATTGATCTCTTTGATCTTCGCCAGTGTCTCCAAACCGGTAATACCCGGCATGCTTTCATCAATCAATACTACATCCACCAGGTTTTCCTTTACATAGTCAATAGCATCAAAACCGTTGGTAAAAGTCTGCACTTCATATCCTTTATTTTCCAAAAATAATTTCTGCGATTGCAGGCTCTCGATCTCATCGTCCACCCAGATAATTTTTGCTACTGCCATATTTGTTTTTTGTTACTGGTTATTGGTTTTTTCCTAAAACTGAAAACTGTTGCTGTGCAGTAAAATTAGCTGGCAACAAGCGACCTGATCAAAAATAGCTTATTAACTCCTGCCTTTGTACTTTTGCCGCCTTCCCTTTAACAAAAACACAACAAAGATGCCTGTCCGCAAGATCATCAACGACCCGGTATATGGTTTTATTACTATTGACCATCCGTTGATATTGCAGATCGTATCACATCCTTACTATCAGCGTTTGCGTAATATACACCAGATGGCGTTTGCGCATTTGGTATATCCCGGCGCTGTACATTCAAGGTTACACCACTCCCTGGGTGCTTATCATCTTATGTGCAGTGCGCTCAGCGAACTGAAAGGCAAAGGCATTGATATAAACGCAGAAGAAGAACTCGGGGCTAAGATCGCTATCCTCTTACATGATATCGGTCACGGTCCCTTCTCTCATGCACTTGAAAATGAACTGATCCCCGGTGTGCATCATGAAGCCATTTCGTTACTCATTATTAAAAAGCTGAATGAAAAGTTTCAAGGTCAGTTACAAACAGCCATTGAAATTTTCACTAACCGGCATCCCAAACGATTTTTATACCAGTTAGTATCCGGGCAGTTAGATGTGGACAGGATGGATTACCTGAACCGTGATAGTTTTTTTACGGGTGTGGCGGAAGGTGTTATTGGTTATGACCGCATCATTAAAATGCTAACGGTAAAAGATGGCGAATTGATGGTAGAGGAAAAAGCGATTTATTCTATTGAAAAATTCTTAGTAAGCCGCCGCCTGATGTACTGGCAGGTGTACCTGCATAAAACCGTTCTTGGCGCTGAGATGATGCTGGTAAATATTATTAGACGGGCTAAGGAACTGATAAGTAAAGGAGAAAAATTAAATGCCGCTTCTGATGCCTTTGATTTCTTTTTACATCAAAACAAAAGCAATACCTCTATAGAGCAGCATCTTGAAACTTTTTGTCTTTTGGATGATCACGATGTAATGGCCACTATTAAAAACTGGTGCAGGCATCCCGATAAAATATTAGCCACGCTTTGCCGTTCTTTAACAGAACGCCGGTTGTACAAAGTAAAATTACAGGCCGACCCGGTAGAGGATAGTTTTCTGAAAGAGAAAAAGAAAGAAGTAAAAGAAAAATTAAATATCAGCGAAGAAGAGGTAAACTACTTTGTCTTTACGGGTATTGCCAGTAATACGACTTACAACCCGGCGGATGAACGCATCAACATCTTATTTAAGGACGGATCTGTAAAAAATATTTCGCAGGTGGACAATGCGCTGATACAGCATAACCTCAGCGGCACGGTGAAAAAATATTACATTTGTTACCTAAGATAGTTGCGGCGGAAAATCTTAAACCCGGATTTCTGCCCGCAGCACACAGCTCAAAGCCTGAACCCATGACCTTTCCCGCAGCACAAATAGCACTCATCATCAATGGCAGGATAGAAGGCGATGCCAGCGTCACTGTTACTTCTTTTGGAAAAATAGAAGAAGCAATTGAAGGCCAGTTAGCTTTTTTGTCTAATCCTAAATACGAGGAATATGTATACAATACCAAAGCCTCTGTTGTTATCGTCAATGATAGTTTTGAACTTAAACAAGCGGTCAAAGCGACATTAATACGGGTATCCGATGCTTACAGCGCCTTTGCCATCCTTCTTTCCAAATACCAGGAGATCGTACAGCAGCAGCTCAGCGGTATCCAGCAACCCAGTTATATAGCAAAGACAGCCTCTTGCGGTCAAAATATTTTCATTGGCGCTTTTGTTTATATTGGTGAAAATGCGAAAATCGGAGACAACACAAAAATTTTTCCCAACGCTTACATTGGCGATAATGTTTCCATTGGCGATAACTGCCTTATTGATCCGGGTGTCAAAATTTATCATGATTGCCAGCTCGGAAATCATGTAAATATACATGCCGGTTCAGTCATCGGCAGCGATGGCTTTGGTTTTGCGCCACAGGCTGATGGTAGTTTTATAAAAATTCCGCAAATCGGAAACGTAGTAATTGAAGACAATGTTGACATTGGCGCTAATGTCACCATTGACAGGGCTACGGTTGGCTCTACTATCATTAAGTCGGGCGCCAAGCTTGACAACCTGATACAGATCGGGCACAATGCGGAAGTAGGTAACAGCACCGTCATCGCCGCACAATCAGGAGTCAGTGGCAGCGCCAAAATTGGTAACGGTGTAATGATCGGTGGACAGGCAGGTATCGTTGGCCATATACAAATTGGTGATGGCGCCAGGATCAATGCGCAAAGTGGCGTAAGCAAATCCATTGAACCGGGCAAATCCGTCACCGGTTCTCCTGCTTATGATTATACTGCTGCTCTTCGCAGCCAGGCCATCAGCCGCAAACTTCCCGAACTGGAAAAAAGAGTGAAAGAACTCGAAGCATTACTAAAGCAATTACTCGCCGAGAAAGTCTGACCATGTTAATCAGCTATGCTTTTATTTTATAGCTGCATCCTTCCGGAATATGCTGCAATGGGCAATCTGGCAGTGGCCACATAACGACTATTTAGTTCTTCTTATATTTGTCGTCATGAATCCTATTATCGAAAAGAAACCTGAAACCGCCGGGAGTACTTCCGCAGGTTTCAATCCAGATAAACAACATACATTAAAGTCGCCGGTCAGCATTTCCGGCACCGGTCTTCATACCGGTGTGATGGCTGACCTGACCTTTAAACCTGCCATTCCCGGTTTCGGTTTCCAGTTTCAGCGTGTTGATCTGCCGGGCCAACCCATTATCAAAGCAGATTGCGACCTGGTAACTGATGTTAGCCGCGGTACAACATTGGAAAGCAATGGCGCAAAGGTCAGTACCATAGAACATGTACTGGCCGCCCTTGTAGGGATGGGAGTAGATAATTGCCTGATAGAGATCAATGGACCTGAAATGCCGATCATGGATGGCAGTTCGGAACCCTTTGTAGAATTGATAGAAGAATCAGGAGTGATAGAACAGGATGCAGCCAAACTATGGTATAGTATTGATGAAAATATTTATCATTATGATGAAGCGAAAAGAGTAGAGATGGTAGCCATGCCCGCCATAGAGTACAACATCACTACCCTGATTGATTTCAATTCTCCGGTATTGGGTACGCAACATGCCGGGCTGAAACATATTACCGATTTTAAATCAGAAATAGCACCCTGCCGCACTTTTTGCTTTTTACATGAACTGGAAATGCTGCTCGATAACAACCTGATCAAAGGCGGCGACGTAAACAATGCTATCGTTATAGTGGACAAACCGGTTGATGAAAAAGTAATGCTGCGATTAAAACAGATTTTTCGCAAAGAAAAGATAGAAGTAAAAAGCGAAGGCTATCTCAACAATCTTGAACTGCGTTTTCCCAATGAACCCGCCCGTCATAAACTATTAGATGTAGTAGGTGATCTCGCTTTGATCGGTTATCCCATTAAAGCAAAAATCATCGCCAACCGCCCGGGGCATAGCAGCAATGTTGAGTTTGCCAAAAAGATCAAACAATATATCAAAAAGAACAGGCACACAAAAGGCGTTCCTGTTTACAATCCTTCCCAGCCACCTGTATATGATTACAAGTATATTGAAAAGAAACTTCCCCACCGGTTCCCCTTTGCATTGGTAGATAAGATCATTGAACTGAGTGATACACATATTGTCGGTATTAAAAATGTAACGTTCAACGAATGGTTCTTCCAGGGACATTTTCCCGGCAATCCTGTAATGCCCGGAGTATTGCAGGTAGAAGCATTGGCACAATGCGGCGGTATTCTTGCTATTAACCTGAGTGGCGAAGGACAGTATGATACTTATTTCCTGAAAATAGATAATTGCAAGTTCAAACAAATGGTAAGACCCGGCGATACGATGATACTGAAAATGGAACTGGTAACGCCTATCCGCCGTGGCATTTGTGAGATGAGGGGAACCGTGTATGTTGGGGGCAAAGTAACTACTGAAGCTGACCTGGTAGCACAAATAGTGAAGAAATAAACCCCGGTTCCATTGGTTAAATGATTTAATAGAAGGGCTGAAAATCGAATGATTTTCAGCCCTTGTTTTTATCCCCGGCAGAACAAAATTTTGTCCATAAAATGAGGGTTTATTTATCTTTTGAAAGCCGCATTAGCCCTGTATTTTTCGTACATTTGTCAGCATTTCAGTTTTATCCTTTTTAACGATTGGAATTTCCCATTTTATGAGTACAGAAACAACAGAAAAAACGCCGGTGCTTAGCGGTGGTTATGGTGCGGACAGCATACAGGTATTAGAAGGTTTGGAAGCAGTACGTAAGCGTCCCGCTATGTATATCGGCGATATTGGTGTAAAAGGTTTACATCACCTGGTATATGAAGTAGTGGACAATTCAATAGATGAAGCATTGGCAGGATACTGCAAAAACATTACTGTCACTATTTATGAAGACAACTCTGTTTCGGTAGCAGATGATGGCCGCGGTATTCCTACCGCCATGCATACAAAAGAAAAACGTTCAGCCCTTGAAGTGGTAATGACCGTTCTTCATGCCGGTGGTAAGTTTGATAAAGGTTCTTACAAAGTCTCCGGGGGTTTACATGGTGTAGGTGTAAGTTGCGTGAACGCACTCAGCAAAAATTTGCATGTAACTGTAAACCGTGACGGAAAGATATTTGAGCAGGAATATAAGATTGGCGTACCCCAATATTCCGTTCGGGAGATTGGCAAAAGCGATACTACCGGCACAACCGTTCACTTCTGGCCCGACGATAGCATTTTTATTACGCTTGTTTATAATAAAGATATACTGGAAGGCCGTCTCAGGGAGCTGGCTTTCCTGAACCGCGGTGTACGCATCATCCTTAATGATCTTCGGGAAAAAGAAGAGGACGGCAGCACCTATACTAAAAGTTTTTACAGCCAGGGTGGTATAGTAGAATTTGTAGAATTGCTGGATACTAACGCAGGCCGCAGCCCCCTTATCCCAAAAGTACTTTTTGTAGAGGGCAGGGATGAAACAACTAATGTCGGAGTAGAAGTAGCATTGTGCTATAATGATAGTTACAGCGAACATATTTATTCATACGTTAATAACATCAATACCATTGAAGGTGGCACCCATGTATCCGGTTTCCGCCGTGCCCTGACAAGGGTATTCAAAAGCTATGGCGATAAAAACAACCTTTTTGAAAAGGCGAAAGTGGAAATTGAAGGCGATGATTTTCGTGAAGGTTTAAGCGCTATCATTTCTGTAAAGGTTCCTGAACCGCAGTTTGAAGGGCAAACCAAAACCAAGCTGGGCAACAATGAAGTAATGGGCGTAGTGGACAGTACGGTGTCGAGATCGCTGGAAGCTTACCTCGAAGAAAATCCAAGAGATGCAAAGAACATTATCAATAAAGTGATTCTTGCGGCACAGGCCAGAGCTGCTGCCAGGAAAGCAAGAGAAATGGTACAGCGTAAATCGGTATTGACCGGTGGTGGTCTGCCGGGTAAACTGGCCGATTGTTCTGACCGTGATCCTAATCGTTGCGAGTTATTTTTAGTTGAGGGAGATTCAGCGGGAGGTACCGCCAAACAGGGAAGAGACAGAAGCTTCCAGGCTATTCTTCCCCTGAGAGGTAAGATCCTTAACGTAGAAAAAGCAATGGAGCATAAGATCTACGAGAATGAAGAAATACGCAATATGTACACAGCGCTGGGAGTCACTGTCGGAACAACGGAGGACCCCAAAGCCCTTAATCTTGCCAAGCTCCGTTATCACAAGCTTATTATCATGACAGATGCCGATGTGGACGGAAGCCATATCGCGACCTTGATCCTTACTTTCATCTATCGTTATATGACCGAATTGGTAGAACAAGGATACGTTTACATTGCCCAGCCGCCATTATACCTGGTAAAAAAAGGAAAGGAGCAGGCTTATGCATACAATGAAGAGCAGCGTAAAACTTATATCGAAAGACTAGGCGGGGGCAAAGATGATTCAGTAAACATTCAGCGATACAAAGGTCTTGGAGAAATGAACGCCAACCAGCTCTGGGATACCACCATGAACCCGGATACCCGGACACTAAAGAGGGTTACAATTGAAAGCGCAGCAGCCGCTGATCTTGTTTTTAGCACCCTAATGGGCGATGAAGTAGCGCCAAGGCGTGAATTCATCGAGAGCCACGCTAAGTATGCAAAGCTTGATGTATAACGGTTTTTCAACCCTACGTGGAAAACTTGGGGTCAACATCATAAAAAATTAAACCTTAACAGGTTAGCCCCGGCCAACCGGGGCTATTTTATGCCCTCCCGGAAATTCTAAACGGGAGAACCCCCTAAAATGCTTAATTTCAATCATTCATAATTCAAAAACTAATACCCATGTCTGATGTAACTCTAACCGCGTATAATGTAAAGACCAAGGAAAAAGGTGTTCCTATTATGGATGCCGTTATTACTAAAACAGCTAAAGGCGCTTATATGGCCCAGGGCCATGATGGTAAAGGCAATAAGCTTACCACCCTGTTGAATGGCGAAAAAGCGCTGGCTGCTATCAAAGCTGGCATAGCCAAACAAGGCTGGGAATAACCCAAACATACTTTTTCAAAATATATACCCGGCCGCCTGATCAGTTGCCGGGTTTTTTATGGGCGCTATGCCTATTGTTTCATCAACCTGAATACCTGTTTTTTCTCCCCTGCGCCGGTTTCCAACAGGTACAATCCCGGTGCAAACTTCGCAGATTGCAGATCAATATTGTGTTTCTGGACAAAGCCACTCGTTGCTAACCTTGCCTGGTAAACAACCTTTCCCGTTACATCATACACCTTTACTGTCATGTTTTCCCCTTCATTTACCTGGTATATGAGATTAAAGATACCCTTTGACGGATTAGGATATACCTGCCACTTCACTTCATCATCAAATACAACAGGACGTACAGCGGAATAACTAAACCTGCCATCCAAATCAACGATCTTCAGACGATAATACCTGGCACCCGATTTATTGCTTTCTATATCAGTAAAACGATAACGTTGTTCTGTTGTGGAATTGCCATTACTGCTTACCTCACCAATTTTTATAAAATGATTTCGCTGAAACTCATCATTGCCTTTCGCCAGTTCTATTTCGAAACGGGCGGTATTTTGTTCCGATGCTGTCGCCCATTCCGCCAATACATCTTTATTGGTTTTCTTCCTGGCAGTAAAACTCGTTAATTCCACCGGCAAAGACTGGTTATTACTCAGCCCGCCATTATTCAGCCAGAATTCAGAAAAATCTTTCACTTTAAATTCCGCATAGTATCCTTTATCAAAAGGTACTTTCACCACATTAGGTGAATTGATGAAGAGCCAGTTCAGAGAAGCATCATCAGCCAGCGTTCCATTTTCTTTAGTTGTATCCCCATCACTGTATTTGGATACACCCAGTTCATAGGCCATAGAAGGTTTGGTACAACTGGAGCAACCGGCAGCGTTGACCAGGTCTTCTGTCTCTGTATCGAGGAAATAAAACCGAACGGTGGCTGAATCGGCCAGGTTAATATTAGCTGGTTTAATGGTGATATTCCTGTCATGATAATATTGACCTCCAATAGAACGAACAGCTGATGTATTAATATATACCCGTGTATTGGTACTGCCCAAGTTCTGATTATTGGGATTTACCGAAGCGATCAGTTTTCCTCCATCTGTAAAATCTATCCAACTGTTACCGCTAACTGCCGGTTGATTGATGGTATTGCCTGTGTAAGGTGGACCATCATAAATTCCATAAATATTGTCATAGATATGAATATCATCAATGGCAACACCTTCCCTGTTCACATAAGGATCGGATGTTATGACAAAGCGGATACGTAACCTGTTATATCCTGCCGGTAATGGAATCGTTGCTACATGCCAGTTAGTATAATCCTGCACACTCCAGAGATGGTTACCGGGATAAGCTTTATCATACCAATTAGTGCCCTGTCCCACAGCTCCGAGTCTTACCCATGTTGCGCCGTCTGCTGAATACTCTGCGTATGCGCCATCACAAAGATCATTTGGGCCGCTGCCGCAATCTTCGAGATCAAGCGCAATACTTAAGCTGAGCGTCGGATTCGTCATTCCCGTTATATCATAACAGGGTGAATACAGGTAAGAGAGTTGACGGTCTTTATACGAACCGGACAGGTTTGTCTTCCATGCTTTGCTGCCACTGGCGGCCCGGTTAATAGTAGCAGATGCAGGCGTACCATATTCCCAGGAATTATTTTTCCCTCTTGTGTACCATCCTCCGTCACTTCCTTCAAAATTTTCAATATGCGGAAACACCGTTATTATCTGCGAGTTAATGATCGTGACCGTGACGGTATCATTATCCCGGAAAGAATCGTCAGCATAATCCACCCATACTTTCACCACGTGTGTACCCGTGGCGGACAGATCAGCCGTGGCGATAAAAGTAAAAGAAACATTTGCATTGCCGGCAATGGATGAAATAGTTTCAGTGACTGTTGCACCAGCATCAACGGTAAACTTAACCGGAATATTTATAACAGCGGTATCCGCACCATTACGGACAGTAACCCTTACAGGCACTGCATTACCTAATCCGCAACTGGCCACAACTGGTGTATCCAGGCTGACCATCTGTATATCGTTATCTACTTTATACAAATGAATATCATCAAATGTATAGCCAGCGCCGCCGTTATCATCTGAAGTAAGAATAAATCCCTGCTGGCCAAAACGAACCTGGAAACTGGTTGAAAAATCCTGTGTATTGGCAGTTAGTATATCGCTTAGTTCTATGCTGGTTGACTTTTTGTAAAGGCCGAAATCTAACTGGTTGGCATAAAGATCATATACTTCAATCCAGGGTTTTGTATCATCACCTCTTATCCAGACTTTATTAGCATTATCCGGCCCCTGCCCGTGATTCTTATAAACAAAATCCAAACGAATATCATCATCCGTACTAAAATGAGGTAATAAATTGTATGTAGCTTTTAATGAATCAGCGGTACCGGCTCCATTAAAGCGATCAGCATCCAGCGTCAATGCCTTATCCCCGGAAAAAGCGATTCCCGTATTTACAAACGGCCTCACACGTCCATAAGCTGTTGTGCTTATAAAATCATACCTGTCAGCCCCGCTTAAACCAATTTGCCCGCTGTAATAGGTTGAATCATCAGCACTTTCAATATCATCCAGGAAACCAGCAACGTTGACAAGCGTTATGGGGTTATTCGGTAAATGTTTAATGACAACCGTCAGCGTATCATTGGCGCTGACAGGGTCAGCAGCCGCTGTGTTTTCTACAGCTACTTTCAATACATAACTTTTGACAACTGAAAAATCATCCGTAAAGTTTATAGTTGCAGTTGCTCCCCCCGCAATATTTATTCCGCCCTGGGAAACAAACGCCGCTCCATCCAGTGAATACTTTACATTATAACTACTGATGGCAGCGTCATCAAGATTTTTAATACGGATACTGATCGGTGAAGAGGCCGTCAATGCAGAAGATGTAAGGACTCTTCCTGACAGGGGTGCAAGAATAGCATCAATCTTAAGATCATTATCTGAAATAGTTCCCGTGCAGGTTCCGCTATTGGGTTGTCTTGATATGGCAGGCGCTCTTCTTCCGGGTTTTCCGCCTACCCTCGCTCTCACTGAAACCCAATAAACTGAATCTTTGGACAATCCGCTTAAAGTAAAAGTAGTGCCTGCAGTTGTACCCTTTGATACCATCTCATCTCCCTGCAGCATCATGACCTCGTAATCAGTAGCGCCTGTTACTGCTGTCCATTGTAAAGCGATATATCCTTCGCATTGTGTAGCGGCTAATGATATGGCTGGCACCCCAATAATTGTAAAAGCCTGGCTCGTGGAAGTGATGGCAGTACTGTTTCTTGTAATCCTGACCAGTGCCTGCTCTGTATTAACATTGGGTACCGAAAAAGCCAGTTGACGCAGATTGGCCGCGACATTTGTATTAATAGGTGTCCAACTGCCGCCATTATTGGTAGAATATTCAAGCGTAAATGTGTTGGCTGGATTTCCATAAGAATCCCACTGGATGGTTATGGATTCACCCGGTTCAAATTTTTCCCCGCCAGCAGGATGTGTAATGACTGTTTCAACCGGTACAAGATCATACACTATAAAATATTCCTGTGGCGGGCTTTGTGTAATGGCTGTTCCATTTATGGTCAATGTATAAGCTCCGGTTACAGGATTTGTAATCACCACCTGTTCTATATTATTTATATGATCAGCTCCTGTAGTAGCCGGAGTATTGACATTGGCAGGAACAGTATCTAATATATAAGGAAGAAAAAGTGTATTTGACGGGTCCCTTACTTCCAGGTCAACGTCATTGATCAAAGACTGGCTGGCTAATGCGGCGGCGGCAGGATCATGCCAGTACAACATTACTTTTAATTGCGCAGTATTAGCCGGGACATTGATGTTATGCGTATTGCTTCCGCTATTGGCTACTGAAGAAATGATATAACGATTGTTCTCCAGCATATCCACCGATCGCAGCAAATTCAACCATCCGAAACCGTATGTATAATCAGGACCTGCATTTCCAAGATCACGGCCGCCATTGCAGATCAGCGCTTTCATCAAACCACTTTTGGGATTGACGTCCAGGTGCAATTGTTTATACCGCTGATACAAAAGTGTTAGCCCCCCCGCTACCCCCGGTGAAGCCATACTGGTGCCCCAGGCAAAATCATACCCGTATGCCAATGGCCCGACAGATGAAATAACAGCGTCGCCGAGAGTACAGATCTCTGGTTTGATACGACCATCTTTAACAGGTCCCCTGCTCGAAGTTGGATATATCGTCCCATCGTTGGAAGTGTTGCCGACATCAAGAATATTTTTAGCCGATTGATAACTGCCTACCACTGTTTGAAATCCAGCGGGGTAAGGAGCACAAGTTGCAGCTCCGCTATTGCCCGCTGCAAAAACATGCTGAAGCTTTGGCAGATCAAATGCCTGCTGGTCCAGTACTCTTGAATAAAGATCATACACACCATGATAGCTGCAAAGACCAGTTGTAATTTCATAAGAATTATTCGTGATCACCATGCTGTCATCCTTTACATAAGCGCTGGCATTGGCAAGAATACCGGAAGAATTCTGTGTAATAATTCTTGCTTTGGGGGCATAGCCTGTAAAAAGTTCGTTTGCGATACCTCCTCCTGCTGCAGTACCTGTCACATGTGTGCCGTGACGACTACCTGTAGAAATATCCACATAAGCCAAAGCGGCCCGGCCAATAAGCCGGTTGGTAAAATCTATATGTGTTTGCGGATCGTTATTATCGCCTACACCGATCACAATACCCTGTCCTTTTAAATTGCGGCCTCCCGGCAATGAAGAACCAAGTATAGTAGCACGTGAGTCGGTAGTACTTTTATAATTCAGCATCCTGTCTTCCGGTGGTGCTGGTTGCACAAATTCAATGCAGGACATTGCTGCTAATTCTGACACACGGTTCATTGGTATTCTCAAACCGATAATACGATAAGCGACCAATTTGGTAGTAATGATATCGAAATTCTTCTGCAATAATTCTGCGCTTACGGCTGTGAAAGAAAAAGTTTTTGGAAAGCTGATCCATACATCTACGGTGCCGCCCACCTTTACTGCCCAGGGAGGATAAATGCCTTTGGCAAGGTCAGGTTGCATTTTTTGTTCGGGAGTCAGTGCTATTACAGACCTTGCATTAAGCTGTTGAAGTAAAGCAGTGTTTAAAGAACCCGTAACAGTTACTGTATAGGCATTATTGGGAATATAGTCCAGCAACTCAATACCTGCTTGCTGCAATTGTTTCCGTTCTGTTTCAGCAGGAATTTTTTCAAACTGGATAACTAAAAAAGATTTGCCATCCGCTTTCACCATTTTGCGGTCCAGTTCATTGATCTTATCAGCCGTAATGTTTTTTTCAGGGATGATAGTTCCGTTTTTCAACAACAGGTCAAACTTATGACCTACCTGCGCAAGAGTAGAAAATGATAACAACAGCAAAGCAGTTATCAGGGGAATGGGATTGGGTTTCATAGTGACTTTAATGAACATTAAAAGTAATATAAATAAATGGGAATTAGCAGTTCTGTATGCTTAGGTATGCTATACCTCATTATGTACGAATACTGCTCAGGCGGGGATTTTTTCTCCTGCAAAACAAAACTGGTGAAGCCCGGACAGGAAGCGATGCAGTTCCTCCATTGACCTGACTGGATCGGCTACTAAAAGAAACAATTTACCGCTTTGTTTTAAACGGCCTTTGTTCGTACCCGTCTGTAAATACCGGATCACATGATTGAAAAGATCAGATTCGAAGTAAGGGGAATCGGGACGGTTGATAAAATGACAACGCAGCACATTGTTCTTGAGCGACATTTTTTCAAACCCAATATCAACGGCCAGCCTGCGGCATTTGACAGTAACAAAAAGGTCTTCCACCTGTGGTGGTACGGACCCGAAACGATCTGACATTTCTAATTTAAGTTCTGCCAGTTCTTCATCATTCTCACAATTATCCAAACGCTGGTACAGGGATAATCGTTCCGCGATGCTTTCTACATATTCATCCGGTATCAGTATCTCCAGATCAGTATCAATAGTACAGTCTTTTACAAAATCATCCTGCTTTGATATTTCTTCCTTGAATAATTCTTTAAACTCGGTGCGTTTTAATTCACGAATGGACTCATCTAAAATTTTCTGGTACATTTCAAAACCAATATCGGCCATAAAGCCACTTTGTTCACCACCCAGCATATTGCCTGCGCCGCGAATGTCCAGGTCACGCATCGCTATCTGGAAACCGCTTCCCAGTTCACTGTGCTGTTCTAATGTTTGCAAACGCTTTTTGGAATCAGAGGGCAATGTACTCATGGGTGGTGCCAATAAATAACAGAATGCCTTCTTATTACTGCGTCCTACTCTACCGCGCAACTGGTGCAGGTCACTTAACCCAAAATGATGGGCATTATTGATGATGATCGTATTAACATTCGGAATATCCACACCGCTTTCTACAATGTTCGTACAAACCAGTACATCATATTTTTTATCAATAAAATCCAGTATTCTTTCTTCCAGTTCGTGTCCTTCCATTTGGCCGTGAGCATAACCAATGCTCAGGTCAGGACACAAGCCTTGTATAATAGCAGCCATTTCTGCCAGGCCGCTGACACGATTATAAATAAAGAAAACCTGCCCGCCGCGTTCAGCTTCAAAATAGATAGCATCCCGGATAGTATCTTCTTTATATACCTGCACCTCGGTCTGTATCGGCTGCCGGTTGGGTGGGGGTGTATTAATGATGCTAAGATCCCTTGCTCCCATCAAGGAGAATTGCAAGGTTCTTGGTATCGGTGTAGCGGTTAGTGTTAAACAATCTACTGTAGTACGGAGTGTCTTTATCTTTTCCTTATGCCCTACGCCGAATTTTTGTTCTTCGTCAATTACCAGTAATCCAAGATCTTTGAACTTTACTTCTTTTCCCAGTACGGCATGTGTGCCAATGATGATATCAATTTTACCTTCTTCCAGTTTCTTCAATGTTTCTTTCTTCTCTTTGGTTGATTTGAAACGATTAACATAATCCACCGTAACCGGGAAATCCTTTAACCGTTCACTGAAAGTTTTATAATGCTGAAAGGCGAGAATAGTGGTAGGTACCAGCACAGCAGCCTGTTTACCATCCAGGCAAGTTTTAAAAGCAGCCCGGATAGCTACTTCTGTTTTACCAAAACCCACATCACCACAAACCAACCTGTCCATCGGCGAAGCTGATTCCATATCTTTCTTTACATCAGCCGTTGCCTTGCTTTGATCCGGCGTATCCTCATAAATGAATGAAGCTTCCAGCTCAGTTTGCATATAGTTATCCGGCGAATGGGCGAAGCCTTCCTGCGCCTTGCGTTGCGCATATAATTTTATCAGGTCAAACGCGATCTCTTTGACCTTTGTCTTTGTCTTCTCTTTTAATTTATTCCATACATCACTTCCCAGTTTATTTATTTTGGGCACACTTCCTTCCTTGCCGGTATATTTCGCGATCTTATGAAGCGAGTTGATATTGACATAGAGTATATCGCTGTCCTTATAAATAATACGGACCGCCTCCTGTATCCTTCCGTTCACCTCCATTTTTTGCAAACCGCTGAACGTACCTACTCCATGATCAATATGCGTGACATAATCTCCCGGCTGCAGTTCACGAAGTGTGCGAAGCGTTATAGCCTTGTTCTTGTTATACGCCTGCTTTACTTTGTATTTATGATAACGCTGAAATACCTGGTGATCCGTATAGCAAACGATCTTCAGGTCTTCTTCTATAAAACCTTCGTGAATAGAAGTAGTAATGGGATTAAAAATGATCTCTGCTTTCAGGTCCTGGAAAATGATGCGCAGCCTTTCCAGTTGCTTGGGATTTTCAGCGAAGATGTATAACTGAAACCCTTTGTTCTCCCAGCTTTTCAGGTCCTTAATTAAAAGATCGAATTGCCTGTTAAATGCCGGTTGCTCTTTAGTAGAAAACTGAATGGGAAATGATGAGTAGCCAGTGGGGAAAGTGTCTTTAAAACCAAATCCTACTACATGTTTATTCTGTAATTGCTCTTCAAAAATATTGGCTGTGATAAAATCATCCGTTTTTACTTCTTTCTTTATAGACCTGTCATCCGCTTCGTCCTGTAACCGTTGCCTTTCTGCATGGGTTATTGGTTTTTCTGCTGCTTCCAGGCCGTGATTGATCATTTTGATAAACAATTCCAGGTCTTCTTCACCATCTTTCAATCTTTCTTTGCACCATTCATAATCCTCCATCCACACGATGGTGTTCTCAGGAAGGAAATCAAACAAGGAGACCTTCTCTTCGTCTTCAAACTGCGTATCTACATTGGGAATAATGTTTACCACCAAAAGCTTTCTTTCACTCAATTGAGTTTCGGGGTCAACAATGCGGATAGAATCCACATCACTACCAAACAGTTCTATACGGTAAGGCTTTTCATTGCCGAAAGAATAAATATCCAGGATACCGCCGCGGATAGCGAACTGCCCCGGCTCATACACAAAATCCGTTCTTTCAAAACCATAATCAGCCAGCTTTAATAAAAGTTCTTCCACATTCAGTGTATCACCTGATTTGATATGAATGATATTGGAAGAAAGAACATTCGGAACGACTACTTTTTCAAACAATGCTTCCGGGTATGTAATAAGAATTTTTTTATTGCCGCCACCCGCGATCTTGGTCAATGCTTCTGTTCTCAGCATAACATGGGATGAATTCAGGAGGCGATAATTTTTACGATTTTTAAAAGAAGAAGGGAAATAAAAAATATCCAGCGCTTCCGTCAGGTTCTCTAAAGTATTATGAAAATAAGCGGCTTCCTCCGCATCATTAAGAACGATCAAATGATTAAGTTGCGAGCAGGCATCATGCAAAAAAGCCGCGCCTACTACAAACTGCGATGAACTGCCCTGGAGATTTTTAAGATAAATTTTTTGAGGCTGGGAAAAAGAAAGCCTGTCCACCAATTGAAAAAGGCGGGGGTTATTCTGAAACTGCTTCAACAAGTCCTGACTCATAATTCCTCGGAGACAAAGGTAAGGATATGTGCTTGTTCTTTTAGGAAAGAAATGAGAATTACGTGCCAGGATTGACTATTACCTATACAATTTTAATACCTTGACTTATCAGAATCAGGCAAAATATTTATTGATTCTTTCCAATGCAATACTGATTTGAGGCTCTGTCATTAATTCACTTTTTCTGGCTGTCCAGTTATCAATAAAGGACTTTATAGAAGTAGTATTTGCATCATTCCCTAAATCTTTTGCAGCCCAATGAACAGTGGCCAATAATTCCAATCCAAAAGGTGATTCAAAGCCTTCAATAAGAGAAGTAACTTTTTGTAACCTGTTTTTTTCTTCCTCCAATAACTCTTTTTGAATAATAGAATGAACCTCTGGCAGATGCTCAGGAACAAGTTGTAAAGCATCGGTTGGCTTCATATCCTGAAAACGTATCTGCCCCTTAAAATAATACCCTTCTAAATGTGCCAGCAAATGCTTTAGATTAGTAGCATAGGGGCCATAGTGCCCTTTTTCAAAACGTAATTTCAAATCTGGCTGACCCAATTCCTGTAGAAAGTATGTAAGTTTTTGAATTTCCAAATGGGATATATCAAAACCCAATACGTTATACCGCTCCGCCAAAGCCAATACCAAAGCCCTTATTTTATTCAATTTTGGAATTTGAGAATTGACAGTAGTCTTGGCATATGAATGGTGACCGGGTTCATATACCTCTATAGAAATGCTATCACTTAAAGGAGTGAGCTTTTTTTCCATCAAAGGTTTTACATCTTTCCAATCAAGACCACCATTGCCACAACCCAACGGGGGGATAGCTATAGATTTTATTTTTTTTTCCGAGATTATTCTCAACAAATCATCCAAGCCTGTTTCAATATATTCCAGCTTGGTATTAGAACGCCAATCCATTTTGGTAGGAAAATTAATGATGTATCTGGGGCCTGTAAACTTTCCTGTTTCCGTTACAAACATTTTACCGATCTGTACTTCCCCTGCTTTACAGGCTTTTTGATATAATTTAAAGTTGAGCGGGAAATACTCCTTAAACTGAAGTGCAATACCTTTACCCATGATACCCGCTGTATTAACGGTATTTACCAGTGCGTCTGTATCAGCTTGTAAGAGATTGGTTTGTTTGAGTTGAATCATGAGTAATAATATTCTGGCTTAATAACCACTTTTAAAGCAAAACCTGTGAGATTAACCTGTTCGGTGACAAATGTAGCAATTTCATCGTTGTTCGCAATAATACCAACAATAGCGTCGGCTGGTACATGCTGATGTACCAAAAATTCTGCTTGTTTTATTTCTTTTCTTAATTCAGTGTACTGTTTGTGCCAAGTATCATCTTTAATTGTTTTCATATCCAAGTTTTTCAAATCCTCCAGTTTACTAAACTCTGTTTTATGTGACAAGTAAGCATGCCTGTCCGTAAATACAAAAGACAAGCCAAGTTCATCTATTCTCTCTGCCGTACTAACTAAATATATTATTTCTTCCTGCATTCCTTTGTACTCTTTAACCCTACCTTTAAAAATATTATGTAACATTGGCATTTTATAATGAAAATAAAAAGGTACATAATCATTTAATACCCCCGCAGGAGAAGATATCACCGGCGACTGACCACGATTTTCTATAAGTGATTTATAGCCAATATTAGTATAATTGGGATCTTGTACTCCACAATTACAACAATGCAAACCGTTCTGTAATATGAAAGCAATATTTCGATAATGCGTCATACGCCAAATATATGTTTTTGTTCCACTCATTTTTCCTCCCATTTACTTCGTAAATTATTCACATAAAGGTCTTATGTATTATCAGCAGACTAGGATAACCAGCTGTGAGACTTAACTTAAAAGCTAATATCTAATATCAATACACCGCATCATAATCCGTCTTAAAATCTTCTTCCGTCCATTCTCCTTTTTTTACTTCAATGGGATGGATATTATTCTTGTCATCAAAAATATTGGAGTAAAACAGCTCGCCTTTTTTTACAAACAAGGAATACCAGCCGGGTTTCAGTTTGGTTTTAAAATAACCGTTCTCATCCGTTAGTACTTCCTTTACCAGTTTGGTAGAAATGGTTTTATAAAATGCCCCGTCCTGTGTGGCTTGGCTGGTATTGGTTAGTTCATATATAAATAAAGTTGTCTTTGCACCCGCAGGCTGGGATGGGGGCCTGTCCGGCGAGGGCATCTGGTTTCCTTTTACTATATATACATGGCCTGTTATTCCCTGGCGGCGGCAGAAATCCGTGTCTGAAGATCTGAAGGAAGTCAACAGGAATGCTGTAACAGCCGATAAAACAAATGCGGTTTTCATCCTTTTGTCATTTTTAGTGAGCAACTCAGTTATTATAAATCACGTTTTAATTTCTATCCGTAAATACTGTAAATTAGTATGTTTTTTCATACAGCAATGATTCGTCTTCTGAACAAAAAATATCACATGAGAAAATTTAAACTCCGTGTCTTACTGGTGCTGATAATGGCAGGTATTTTCTATCCTTCTTTTTCCCAGACCAAAACCAATACCGAACTGCTGAAGCGATCGGCAATCATACAGGCGGGAAAAGAAAAGTTACTATATGAACAATTGCAAATAACCGCCCGTCAAAAAGGATGGGATATGGTAAGAAAAGGAGAAAATGGGAAGATCAGTTTGCTGGTGGGCATGGACGGGTTTGGTATGCCACTATATATATCCACCCAAAACAATGTGGTGGCCGCTGCTACTATTGGAACCAGCACACTCTGGCCGGGTGGCAACGCCGGTCTTAACCTGAGCGGTTCTTCCGTTAATGTAAAGGATAAACTGGCTGTCTGGGATGGGGGAAAAGTAAGAAAAACACATGTGGAGCTGGGAGGAAGAGTAGTGCAAAGAGATAATGCCACTTCAAACAGCGATCATTCTACTCATGTGTCGGGTACAATGATGGCCGCCGGTGTGAACCCCCTGGCAAAAGGAATGAGCTATGGCCTGCAGGAGCTGGTAGCATACGATTTTGCCAATGATGAATCAGAGATGTTTGCCGAGGCTGCCAATAACCTGCTTGTCTCTAATCATTCCTATGGTTTCGATGCCGGATGGAATTTTAATGCTATACAAAACCGCTGGGAATTTCTTGGAAGTTTTGGTGCAACTGAAGACTATAAATTTGGGTATTATTCATCGCAGGCGCAGGAATGGGATTCTATCGCTTACAACGCCCCTTATCACCTGATCGTAAAAGCGGGCGGCAATAACAGGAGTGAAAATGGCCCTGCTGTGGGATCTCCTTACTGGCGGTATAATTCAAGCGGCACCATGGCAGATGCGGGCACACGCCCTGATGGCATCAGCAGCAATGATGGCTATGATATCCTTTCGTTAAACAGTACAGCGAAAAACATTCTCGTGGTGGGAGCCGTCAACCCGATCAGCAACGGCTATACTAAGCCATCGGATGTAGTCATGTCTTCTTTCAGTAGTTGGGGACCTACCGATGATGGCCGTATCAAACCGGATGTGGTAGCAGATGGTGTAGGATTGTTGTCCAGTATTGCAACATCAGATAATGCGTATGCTTCTTATAGCGGCACTTCTATGGCTTCTCCCACTGCTGCCGGCTCATTATTATTATTACAGGAATATTATTCGCAACTGAACAGCGGCACATTTATGCGTTCTGCTACACTAAAAGGTCTTGTCATTCATACGGCAGATGAAGCGGGTTCCGCTCCCGGCCCGGATTACCAGAACGGCTGGGGACTGATCAATATGACCAAAGCAGCGGCTGTCATTACAGCCAATAATACCACTCATATCATCGAGGAACGTCAACTGGACAATAGTGATAATTTCAGTTATTCATTACCGGTGATCGCTTCCGGTAATGGTAAGATCAGCGCTACTATCAGTTGGACGGATCCAAAAGCGGAAACAATAGCATCCTTTGAGACAGCCCTGAATAACACGGCAAAAAAACTAGTGAATGATCTTGATATTGTAATAAAAAGGGGGGCTGCTACTTACCAGCCCTGGGTGCTTATACCATCAGTTCCTTCAGCGGCTGCCACTACAGGAAATAACGTACTGGATAATGTAGAGAAAGTTGAACTGCCTGATGTGATACCCGGACAAACCTATACTATTGAAGTAACGCATAAAGGGACATTGGCCAGGGGGCTGCAGGCTTATTCATTAATTGTAAGTGGTGTGGGAGGCCAGGCGTATTGCAATTCCAGTGCAACCAGTACATCCGGTGCAAGGATTGACAGTGTTTCATTTTCCAATATCCGCAATAAGAATGCAGCAGGTTGTACATCTTACAGCAATTTTACCAACCTGACAGGTGATCTGCAACCGGGGCAAACACTCCCCCTGTTTATACGGTTGAACAGTTGCGATGCAACAGCGGTTGATAAGATCGTAAAAGTGTATATAGACGCCAACAATGATGGCGACTTTACAGATGCAAACGAAAACATAGCGACAAGTGCAGTCATTAATGGTAATGGAGATTATACAACAAACATAACTGTACCAGCCGGTCTTACACCCGGTAAATACAGCATTATTCGCATAGTGATGCAGGAAACAAGTGTAGCCGCCAATATAACGCCCTGCGGAACTTATGCAAAAGGAGAAACACAGGATTACAGGGTACTGATATCTATGCCTGCTACCGACATGGGCATATCAGGCCTGGTAAGCCCGCAAACGGGAGATTGCGGATTGTCTTCGCAATATGTTACGGTACGTATCCGAAATTTTGGAAGTACCAATCAGGGCAATATCCCTGTGACAGCAACGATTAAACAGGGTGCTGCTACGATCGCTACGTTAAACGCCGTCTATACTGACATTATTGAAGCACAATCAGAAGAAGCTTATACTTTTCAGACCCCGTTTAATGCTTTGCCTGCAACTACTTATTCTATTACCAGTGCTACAGCTTTTACCGGCGACCAGGATGCATCGAATGATCAGAACATTACAAGCTATACCAGCAATGCCAACTCCTCCAATCCTGCCGGAACAGCAGTTATATGCGGCAGCAGTAATGTTTTATTAAACGCTACCCCGGTCACCAACGATCTTTTCAACTGGTACAATTCACCAACAGCAACAAATCCTATTGCGACAGGAGCCGATGCGACTACCAGTACTATCGCAGCCACTTATTATGTAAGCAAGAATGATGTAAGTACCAAACTGGGGCCGGCTAATAAACTAGTGTTTGCCGATGGCGGGTATAATGCTTTTGTAAATAACATGGTTAGGGTGAGTACTTCAGTACCTGTTTCGATTCAAACAGCCAGGTTGTACATTGGTAATTCAGGAAAGATCACTTTCCTGCTCAGGGAAATAGTCAGCTACAATGAAACGACCGGCGCTTATAACTATTTTCCTGTTTCATCACGAACAATAGATGTAACCGCTACTGCTCCCACTCCTCCTGTACTGGGTGGAGCTAACAATAATCCAAATGACCTGGGCGCTATCTATTACCTGGGTATTGATATACCCACCCCCGGTAACTATGGTATCGTCATACAATGCCAGAACGGAGCCTCTATTTTCCGAAACAATGAAATACCTGTCAATCCTTATCCGTTTACAGTACCGGGCATTATTTCCATTACCGGTAACAGCGCGATTCTTGCAGCTGATCCTGTCTATTACCAGAAATTTTATTATTTCTTTTATGACGCGGCAGTTAAGCTTGCGGCTTGTCCTTCCGGCAGGGTGGCCATTACTCCAACTACTGTAACAGCGCCAACGATCACAATTACGGGAAATGTACTGACGAGCAGCAGCGCTACTGGTAACCAATGGTATCTTAACGGCTCCCCGGTTTCCGGGGCTAACAGCCAGACCTATACCGCTGTTGCATCGGGTTTATATTCAGCAGCAGTAACTAATACCAACGGCTGCACCCTGTCTTCTAATGAGATCAACTTCACATTAACACCTGTCATCAATGTTGATCCTGACCTGATCGGTTTGATCGTTTCGCCCAATCCCACAACTACCGGCCAGTTCAATGTGCAATTAGAAACAAATACAAGGGCTAACCTGTATATCACATTAGCAAATACAGCAGGGCAAAAAGTATATCAATATACTACGCAGAATTTCATTGGCCGTTTATCAAAAATGATAGAACCGGGTAAATTATCCGCCGGTATTTATTACCTGCAGGTGCAGCATGATAAAAAAATGTATGTAAAGAAAATAGTTGTTACCCAATAGCAACCACTATCATTCTTTAAATGGTAAAGGTCTCATGGATCCATGAGACCTTTACCATTTAATTGACTATTTTTTCTACTACTGCTGAAGAATGATCTCTCCAATATCCAATGCCTGGTTTAGTTTTATTTCCAGGTTATCTAACAGTACATCTTTATACGGTGGTTTTGCATCTACCAGCAACTTATAGTTACCGGGTTTAACCTTCAGGGAAAAAATGCCCGACACCGCCCAGGTCTTCAGGGAATCTTTTCCCCCAATTACCCAGATTATTTCTGATGCATCTGCCGGGGATACTCTTCCGGTAAGGGAAGATTCCTGTGTGAAAATGTCGTCTTGCCTGCTAAAAGACAACGGGCCTCCTAGAACAACTGATACTATTGCGCAGGCGAGGATACCTTTTTTCATAACTTACCATTTTTGACAACCAAGCCAACTACTATGCCAACAAATTTTTTTGTGGATAATTACAAAGCACCCGAAGTATAATTTTGGTTAATTGAAATACTCTTTAGTAAATTACCTCCCTAAATTAACTGCATGGCTCTTCAACCCTGGCGCAAAGGAAAAGTGATACGACTGGATGATCATACATATAACACCAGGAGGTTCTGGATAGAAGTTACTGAACTGGAGCGGTTTGATTTTATACCCGGTCAGTTTGTTACACTTGACCTTCCCATTCATGAAAAACCCAATAAACGCTGGCGCAGTTATTCTATCTCATCATGGCCGGATGGCACCAATGTATTTGAACTCGTGATCGTACTGGCGGACGGTGGCCTGGGTACTCCTTATCTTTTTAATGAAGTATCTGTGGGTAGTGAACTAACATTTCGCGGCCCCCAGGGGGTGTTCACATTGCATGAACCTATTGAAAAAGATATTTTTTTGATTTGTACGGGTACGGGTATAGCACCGTTCAGAAGCATGGCACATCACATTATGCGTAATAATATTCCCATGAAAAATATTTACCTCATTTTTGGTTGCCGCAAAAAAGACGACCTGCTTTATTATGATGAGTTAAAAGCATTGCAGGAAAAGTTGCCGGGATTCCATTACCTGCCTACCCTTTCCCGCGAACATGCGGAAGGGCTGCATCATGGTTACGTACATGCCATATATGAAGAGCTGTGCAAGGACAGGCAGGAAGCCAATTTTTATCTTTGCGGATGGAAACTCATGGTTGACGAAGCAAAAAAAAGGATCATGGAAATGGGATATGATAAGAAAGCGATCCATCTTGAACTATACGGATAAAATTTCCTGCATTGATTGAGAGAATGTAAAGATGATATTTAACAAGCCAAACGTTGATATCTCTCCTGCCCGGTTTTAACGCATAGTTGCTATATTCGTACAAACGATCCTGGGTATGGGTTCTTCCTCGCTCATTGTGCTTATCATCGCCGCCATTGCCTTCTCAGGTATTGCTATCCTCGTTTCACGTTTTGTATTAAAAGCTACCACCAACAAGCAAAAAGGCGAACCCTATGAATGTGGCATCCCTACTCATGGCAAAACATTGGTACAATTAAATGTAGGCTACTATCTTTTTGCACTGATATTCCTGGTCTTTGATGTGGAGCTTGTTTTTTTATTTCCCTGGGCGGTAGTGGCAAAGAGTGTCGGCTGGCCGGCCCTTGTTGAAATCATTATTTTCTTATTCATTCTCTTTATGGGATTTTTATACGCACATAAAAAAGGGGCGTTGAAATGGATATGAGGTCACCTCTAACTCCCCCGAAGAGGGTAACAGGAATGATAAGATACAAGACACTACTCAAAAAATTATTTATGAGTAATAATTTTTCAAATCATGAATGATTCTTCAAAATATAATGACTCTTCGAAAATCCCTCCGCCGGCTGGCGGAGATGCTGGGGTTTCCTTTCCTGGCCAAATACAGGAAACGCCCGGTGGCGGGATCGTCCTGAGTAAACTGGATGATGTCATCAACTGGGCCAGATCAAACTCGTTATGGCCACTGACTTTCGCTACCAGTTGCTGTGGTATTGAGATGATGGCTGTTGCTTCCGCGAAATATGATTTCTCCCGTTTTGGTTTTGAAGTAGCCCGTGCTTCACCACGGCAGGCTGATGTGATCATCATCGCGGGAACCATTGTCAATAAGATGGGACCTGTATTAAAAAGATTATATGACCAGATGGCCGATCCAAAATATGTAATTGCTATGGGCGCCTGTGCCATCAGCGGCGGCCCGTTTTTTTATAATACCTATTCCGTAGTAAAAGGAGCTGACCATATAATACCTGTGGATGTTTACATTGCCGGTTGCCCGCCAAGACCTGAGGCCTTGTTACACGCATTGATGAGCCTGCAGGATAAAATAAAAAGAGGATTAACGAGAGAACAAATAAAGACTGGTAAAGAATAATATGCTGAACGAAGAATTGAAAGCCAAAATAACTGAACTGCTTGCGGCAGCCACTTTTGAGGAAGGTGGTGACCCGATGGCTACCGGGTGGCTCAATATAAATGTGGACGCAAAAGACTGGTTACCCCTGGCCACACAACTACGCAATGACGATACCTTATTCTTTAATTATCTTTTTTGCTTAACCTGTATTGACTGGAAGACACATCTTACCATGGTGTATCATTTATCTTCTACCAGGTATCGCCATAACATTGTGATCAAATCAAAACTGGATAGAAATAATCCTGTAATTGAAACCGTTTCTCATATCTGGAGAACGGCTGATTTTCATGAAAGAGAAGTATATGAAATGTTTGGTGTGAATTTTCTCAACCATCCCGACCTGCGGTTATTGATATTGCCCGACGGATGGGAAGGAAAGAACCCTATGAGAAAAGATTTTGAGGACCCTGTTAATATGATAAAACTATAAAATAATGAACACCGAACAAGGAATAATGAAGTACAGATCGCATACAATTCGATGTTCGCTATTCCTTGTTCAATATTCGATATTAATACATGCTTGAAGAAGTAGGCACAACGACAGAAGGTGATTTAATCATTAACGTAGGACCGCAGCACCCTGCAACACATGGTGTATTGCACCTGGTCATTACGTTGAATGGCGAGACCATTAAAAAAGTGGAACCACACTTAGGATTTATTCACCGCTCTATAGAAAAAATGTGTGAGAGCCTTACGTACCGCCAATTCATTTATGTCACCAGCCGGATGGATTATCTCTCTGCTCATATTAATAATCATGCCTGCGCTTTATGCGTTGAAAAAGGATTGCAGGCAGAAATTCCTGCAAGAGCACAAGTGATCAGGGTATTGATGGATGAACTAACGAGGATCGCTTCGCATGAACTATGGTGGGGAGCTATGGCCATGGATCTTGGCGCTTTCACACCCTTTTTTCATGCATTCAGGGAAAGAGAAACGATCAATGATATAATGGAAGAGACCTGCGGCGCCAGGCTCACCATGAACTATATGGTACCCGGTGGCGTAATGCAGGACATTCATCCCAACTTTCAAAGAAGGGTAAAAGAATTCATGCAGTTATATAAACGCAAGATTCATGAATACGATGAAATGGTAACCGGCAATATTATTTTCCAGAACAGGATGAAGAATGTGGGTTACTTATCGCCGGAAGATGCTGTATCGTATGGTTGCAGCGGGCCAACGGCAAGGGGCAGCGGCGTAAGTTGTGACATTCGTAAATTATATCCTTATGAAGTGTATAGTAAACTGGAGTTTGATGAGATATTGGAAACAGGTGGCGATTCATTTGCACGCTATATGGTTCGTATCCGCGAGATGCAGCAATCCATTCGTATCATTGAACAGTTGATTGATAATATTCCCGAAGGTGATTTCCAGGCCAAAACAAAAGCTGTATTAAAATTACCCAAAGGGGAATTTTATTCAAGAGTGGAAACAGCACGTGGTGAGTTTGGTGTATATATAGTGAGTGAAGGCGGAACCACTCCATACAGAATTAAATTCCGTTCGCCGGGATTTTCCAATCTTTCTGTGCTGGATCATATTGCCCGTGGCAGTAAGCTTGGTGACATGGTAGCGATGATGGGAACTTTAGACTTAGTAATACCGGATATAGATCGTTAAAGTTATTATTAAAAATGATAAAAATTTTTTATACAGCTGTTATCCTCATTTTACTCCATTCCTGTGATGATGGGAATTATTCTTTTAAAGGTTCTGTGAAAAATATCGAACGGGGTAAAGATGGATATACAGCTATCATTGCAAATAAAGATGGAAAGGAAATAAGTGCAACTATAAGCAGAACTGATATGGGAATGAGATATAAGGAAATAAACATCGGAGATATTGTTACGATTTACGGGGATAGCTCAAATTATGGAAACGAGATTTCTGTTCATGCAACAAAAATTGATGAATAGAATTTCAGCATCTTTAAAATTACCATGCAACAAACGATAACAAAAAAATGAATTGACAAACGATTATGTGGAGCTTTAGTCATATCGCCAATGAGATGCATGAAGGGTTAAGTGCAACCTTCAACCCTACTATGACACTGATCATTGAAATGGTTATTGCCGGTGTTGCAGTGATTGGTTTGTTTGCAGGATTAGGATTAGTGCTGGTGATTATGGAAAGAAAAGTATCCGCATGGATGCAGATACGTCTCGGGCCTAACCGCGTAGGGCCAAAAGGAATGCTGCAGTCATTGGCTGACACATTGAAATTAATAGTGAAAGAAGGCCTGACACCCAACGGCGCTGATAAATTCTTATTCAACCTCGCACCGTTCATTGCCATGATCGTAGCGATGTTGCTGATGGCGCCGATAGCTTTCGCCAGGGATTTTCAATTGTGGGATCTGAACATCGGCGTATTATATGTTTCCGCTGTTTCCTCCATTATGGTCATCAGTATATTAATGGCGGGATGGGCCAGCAATAACAAATATTCACTGATGGGCGCCATGCGCAGCGGTGCCCAGATAGTTAGCTATGAACTGTCAGCCGGGTTATCTATCCTGGCTATTGTTGTATTAACTGGCAGTTTAAGTTTATCGGACATCATACATTCACAGGCGGATGGCTGGTGGATATTCAAAGGACATATTCCGGTATTGATCGCATTCGTCACATTCATCATTGCCGTCACCGCTGAAACCAACCGTGCACCATTTGACCTGGCGGAAGCGGAATCAGAATTAACAGCAGGTTTTCATACAGAATATTCAGGAATGAAATTCGCTTTGTTCTTTTTAGCGGAGTATGTAAACGTATTTATTGTATGTGCTATCGGCGCTACGTTGTTTTTAGGTGGCTGGATGCCCTTTCATATCGGCAACTGGCAGGGTTTTAATCATGTGATGGATTATATCCCGTCAAGTTTATGGTTCTTTGGAAAAACATTTTTTCTCATATTCGTCATTATGTGGTTCCGGTGGACATTCCCAAGGCTGCGTATTGACCAGTTATTAAATCTGGAATGGAAATATTTATTACCAATCAGTATGTTTAATTTATTATTGGTAACCCTGATGGCGATAATGGGATGGCATTTTTAACTCCCAGTGTCCGCCAGTTGGCAGAGAGTTAGGGAAATAGAAATAATGAACAAGGAATGATGAACATCGAAGTCAGGATAATTTTTATTTCATCATTCAATATTTCCTGTTCGGCGTTCGATATTATTAAGATATGTTCATAATAAAATACATAAAGGACGTCTTTGGTGCTGTGAAGTCACTCGCAACCGGTATGAAACGGACGATGTACTACTTTACGCATCATAAAGAGATCATCACCGAACAGTACCCGGATAACCGGGCAACACTGGATTTGCCGGAACGTTTCAAGGGTGAAGTGGTAATGCCGCATAATGAAAATAATGAACACCGCTGCACCGGTTGCCAGGCCTGTGAACTGGCTTGTCCTAATGGAACTATTAAAGTGATTTTTAAAAACGAACTAAATGCGGAAGGCAAAAAGAAAAAAGCAATTGATAAATTAGTTTATCATCTTGAACTGTGCACCATGTGCAACCTGTGTATTATCGCCTGCCCGTCTGATGCTATCAAAATGGCGCAGACATTTGAACACAGTGTATTTGACAGGAGCCAACTGACGAAAATTTTAAATAATCCCGGATCGAAGATCATGGACGGAGTAGAATAATGAACGGATCAACTATTATATTTTATTTGCTGGCGGCTCTCACATTGATATGTGGGATACTATCCGTATCAACAAGACAAATTTTCAGGGCGGCTATTTATTTATTGTTCTCATTGATCGGTATTGCCGGTATTTATTTCTGGTTAGATTACCAGTTCATCGCTGCTGTGCAAATCGTTGTGTATGTTGGCGGCATCGTAGTACTGATCATCTTCTCCATATTCCTCACGCAGCAGGCAGGAGACAAATTATCCAAACAAAAAATTGGTCGAAAAATATTTTCAGCATTGGCTGTCTTTTGCGGTTTCGCACTGACCATGTTGCAGGTATATCAGCATAGTTTTTATCCATCATCGGATATCCATGTATCACCAACGGTTGCCAATATCGGCAACAGGATGCTCAGCGTAAAAGAGGGAGGCTATGCACTGCCATTTGAATTAGTGAGTATTTTATTATTAGCCGCACTGATCGGCTGTATTGTTATCGCTATGAGAAGCAAACCCGAAACAACATGACGGAACCCGGACTATATCAAATTTTATTTATCAGTGCCGCACTGTTCTTCATTGGCGTGTATGGTTTCCTTACGCGCCGGAACCTGATCACCATGCTGATGAGTGTGGAACTGATACTGAACAGTGTGAACCTGAATTTTATCGCTTTCAATAAATACCTGTGGCCGGGCAGAATGGATGGATTGTTTTTCGCCGTGTTTATTGTAGCCATAGCGGCGGCCGAAGCGGCTGTTGCAATTGCGATCATCATTAATTTATACCGTAGTCATAAATCCATTGATGTAAAAAATGCTGAAGAATTAAAGTATTAAAACCAAAATGCCCAACGCAACTACTATAGCTTTGATCCCCTTGCTGCCACTCGCGGGATTTCTATTACTGGGATTATTTGGAAGAACTGCTTTTAAGAATAGTGCGGGGATAATCGGTACATTGTTACTATTAGCATCAACAGTGCTGGCGGTCTATACAGCTTATGATTATTTCACCAATAGCAGCGTTGATTTTTATCGAAGAGAAGTACCCCTGCAATTAACATGGCTGCGTTTTTCAGAGAACTTATCCATAGATATGGGTATCCTGCTTGATCCTATTTCGGTGATGATGATCGTTGTGGTCACTTTCGTATCGCTGATGGTTCATATTTACAGTCTTGGTTACATGAAGGGTGAAGAAAGGTATCCGACCTACTATGCGTTTCTATCTTTATTCACCTTTTCCATGCTGGGCCTTGTTCTTTCATCCAACCTTTTCCAGATGTATATTTTCTGGGAGTTGGTCGGTGTATCATCGTTCCTTTTGATAGGCTTCTATTACAATAAACCATCTGCAGTATCTGCCGCTAAAAAAGCATTTATCGTTACCCGTTTTGCAGACCTCGGGTTCCTGATAGGCATACTTGTTCTTTCATTTTATTCAGGCACTTTAGATTTCAATACGCTGATCGCAAGATTGACATCTCCTGAATCCAGTGAACTAAAAACAGCTGTTACTTCCTCTTTTCTTGGCATAAGTGGTTTATCATGGGCATTGGTACTAATATTCATAGGTGGGGCTGGCAAAAGCGCCATGTTTCCCTTGCATATCTGGTTGCCCGACGCGATGGAGGGCCCGACTCCTGTATCGGCATTGATACATGCAGCAACGATGGTTGTGGCCGGTGTTTATTTAGTAGCAAGATTGTTTCCCATATTTGCGATCAGCGCTCCGGCTGTGCTGGAATTTGTCGGATGGATTGGCGCTATATCAGCGATCATTGCAGCGATCATAGCGTGTACGCAAACGGATATTAAAAGAGTATTGGCCTATTCCACCATGTCGCAGATAGGTTTTATGATGTTTGCACTGGGCGTTTCAAAATATGGCGGCGAAGAAGGATTGGGTTATACGGCATCTATGTTCCATCTTTTCACTCATGCTATGTTTAAAGCATTACTCTTCCTTGGTGCTGGCGCAGTGATACATTATGTACATAGCAACGAAATAAAAGATATGGGCGGATTGAGAAAAAAGTTACCCATTACACATATTACTTTTTTAATTGCCTGCCTGGCTATAGCTGGCGTGCCTCCTTTCGCTGGTTTCTTCAGCAAGGAAGAAATATTGCTGGCAGCTTATGAAAACAATACTCCCATTTACTGGATCGCTTTGATCACGTCAGGATTGACAGCTTTCTATATGTTCCGTTTATACTTTGGTATTTTCTGGAGCAAACCCTCTCATTTGTCGCAGATGCCGATACATTCGGGAGAGAGGGCGGGGGGTGAGGTTCATAAGGGCGAAGGCGGTTTTGCCATGATGCTGCCATTGATCCTGTTAGCCATTGGTGCTGCTGCCGCAGGTTTTATTCCTTTCGGAAAATATGTTAGTTCTGACGGAACGCCATTAGAAACAAAATTTCATTTAGTATTTTCTGTAGCCCCGGTTGTTTTGGGACTCACCGGCATCTTTACAGCCATGTGGTTGTATAAAAAACAAAATACCAGGCCGGATAAACTGGCTGCATCATTGAACGGCTTCTATAAAACAGCCTACAACAAATTTTATATTGACGAAGTGTATTTGTTTATAACAAAGAAAATCTTGTTCAACCTGGTGGGCAAACCGGCGGCTTGGTTTGATAAAAATGTGGTGGATGGGCTGATCAATTTTACAGGCAACACTACACAAATACTATCTGGGAAAATAAAGAAAATACAGTCAGGCAAAGTACAGCAATATGCTATCTACTTTTTGGCGGGGGTAATTGGCCTGGCGCTGTTGTTTATATATGTATGGAAATAAATTTAAAATAATGAATACTGAACAAGGAATAAAGAACACCGGATTTTAGAAACTAACTATTTCATCATTCAACACCTGCCTGCCTGCCGGCAGGTTTCCTGTTCGATATTCGATATTCAACCGATGAATCTTTTATTAATCATATTAATTCCATTACTGACGGCTGTAGCTGTACTGCTATCCCGCAACAAGCAGCAGGTAAAATGGATATCCTTTGCCGGAGCTATTGCACAATTAACACTGTCCCTTGTATTATTCTTTGCTTTCCGTAATGAAAGAGCTGCCGGTAATACCGCCCAGATGCTCTTTGAACAGAATCACCCTTTATTCCCGGCATGGAATATTAATTTTCATCTGGGTGTTGATGGCATTTCCGTAGCGATGATATTACTGACCTCTTTTGTACTGATCGCCGGCGTACTGGTTTCCTGGAACATCGAAAAGATGACAAAAGAGTTTTACTTCCTGCTGATCTTATTAGCTCTTGGCGCTTTTGGCTTCTTTATTTCGCTTGACTTGTTCGTTCTTTTCTTTTTCCTGGAAATCTCCGTGATACCTAAATACCTGCTCATTGGTATCTGGGGCAGTGGCAAAAAAGAGTACAGCGCCAATAAACTTGCCTTAATGCTGATGGGAGGATCAGCTTTGATACTAGTGGGTATTTTGGGTTTATATTTTTCTTCCGGCCGTAGTTTCGATCTTTTACAATTATCAAAACTGAATATTTCCACCTCCACACAACACGTCATTTTTCCATTACTGTTTGTTGGCTTTGGTGTATTCACCGCCTTATTCCCATTTCATACATGGGTACCCGATGGTCACTCATCCGCGCCCACTGCAGGTTCTATGTTTCTCGCAGGCATATCTATGAAACTTGGCGGCTATGGTTGTTTACGTGTCGCCACTTATTTATTACCGGAAGGGGCAAAAGAATACGCCAGCATCATTATCGTTCTTTCTGCTATTGCCATTTTATATGGAGCCTTCGCTACTATGATGCAGAAGGACCTGAAGTACATCAACGCTTATTCATCCGTGAGCCATGTTGGGTTTAGTTTATTGGGTATCGCCATGCTGACACAAACAGCGATGACAGGCGCTGTCATGCAAATGGTATCACATGGTGTGATGACAGCCCTTTTCTTCGCCGTGATAGGAATGATCTATGACCGTACACATACACGCATGGTCGGAGACATGGGAGGCCTGATGAAAGTAATGCCATTTATCACTACCGTATTATTTATCGTTGGTCTTTGTTCGCTGGGCTTACCCGGCTTAAGCGGCTTCGTTGCAGAAATGACAGTATTTGTGGGATCATGGGAAAATGCAGATGCTTTTCACCGCATTGCCACTATTGCAGCGGCTGCGTCTATTGTAGTGACGGCAGTTTATATTTTAAGAGCCATTGGGCAGACGGCGATGGGACCCATTAAAGCTGAGTATTTACAACTGAAAGATGCGACATGGAATGAAAGACTGGCAGCCATCATACTGGTAGCAGGAATTGTAGCGATTGGTGTTGCCCCTTTCTGGCTGAATGATTTGTTGAAGCCGGCCATAGAAGTGATCATGAGCAAGATCGCAGGAAAATAAATGACAAGAATAATGAACAAGGAACACGAAATATCGAATGATGAAGTGAAATGCTGCTACAGTACTTCAGTATTCATTATTCCTTGTTCCATATTCGATATTTAAAACTATGTTGAAAGATTTTTTAATATTGATGAAACCTGAACTGGTGGTCACCGCCATTCTTTTCCTGTTGCTGTTCATTAAGATCGGCAAAGGGATAAAGAATGAAACAATGCTGCCGCTGATACAGGTGTTATTATTAGCCAATTTTCTTCTTGGTTTCTTTTTTAATCAACAGGGCGTGTTGTTTGAAGGAGCCTATAGCACCACCCCTTTAATCGTATTTCAAAAAAATATTTTAAGCCTTGGCGTTTATCTTATCTCATTGCTTTGTACTGATTGGTTGAAGAAAAGTCAGAACCTTCCCGAATTTTTCATGCTGATGTTATCAGCTTTGCTTGGCATGTTCTTTATGATCTCCAGCGGCAACCTGCTGATATTCTTTTTATCTCTCGAACTGGCTACCATACCTGTTGCCGCCATGGCCAATTTTGATTTGGATAAAAAGATAGCATCTGAAGCGGCTATGAAAATGATATTGTCTTCCGCATTTTCATCCGGCATTTTATTATTCGGCATTTCCTTGTTATATGGAGCAACAGGAACCATCAGCTTTTCAGAATTACCGCAACTATTAGACGGAAGCCCTTTGCAGGTACTGGCATTTGTTTTTCTCTTTACCGCTTTTGCTTTTAAATTATCCATCGTTCCGTTTCATTTATGGACAGCCGATGTATATGAAGGTTCGCCCATAGCTGTTTCATCTTTCCTGTCTGTTATTTCAAAAGGCTCAGTTGCATTTATTTTCATCAGCACTTTATACAAAGTATTTCAACCAATGCATGATGTATGGTACAATATGCTGGTAATACTGGCCATTGCTACTATGGTTATCGGCAACCTCTTTGCCATCCGGCAACAGAATATTAAACGTTTCCTTGCTTTCTCTTCTATTGCACAGGTTGGTTTTATACTGGTGGGTATCAGCAGTAATGATCATACGGGTCTTACTTCCGTTGTCTATTTTGTTTTGATCTACGTGTTCTCCAACCTGGCTGCATTTGGAGTGGCATCTGTTATATCTGGGCAAACAGGAAAAGAAAACATTGATGATTATAAAGGCTTATACAAAACCAACCCTTTCCTGAGCTGGGTATTAGCGCTTGCTTTATTCTCTTTAGCCGGTATTCCGCCAACAGCAGGTTTCTTTGGCAAACTATTCCTGGTCACCGCCGGTGCATCAAATGGAAGTTATGGGTTCATTACCGTTGTGGCGCTGAACCTGATCGTTTCACTCTATTATTATTTAAGAATTATAAGAGCGGTATTTATGGATAAGAACGAACAGCCAATAGATAAGATAAAAATAAATCCTGCTGCAAAACTCGGATTACTGATTTGCGGGGCAGGCATCATATTGGTTGGTGTGTTGAGTTGGATCTATGATTATATAAATTCTCTAACTTAAAATAATGAATAATGAACAAGGAATAATGAATGATGAATTGGCGGATTACTTCTAAATTCAATGTTCCCTCTTCGATATTCGGTATTCACTATGGCGTTAAATAAAAATCATGAATTTGAAGAACTGAACGGTGTCAAATGCGGCATTGTAGAAAAGAATGTAAAACCCGGGAGAGTGGCTTTTATTAAAGAATTACTGGAATATAATGGCTTTACAGTTGTAACAGCTCCTACACCAGCACCAAAAGCACCTGTACCACCCCCACCCAAAGAAGGTGAAATAGCTGTAGCCCCACCACCTCCTCCCCCGGCACCCGATACTTTTACAGTTGGTGTCACTGACTATACCTTTAATACCATCAATGCTATTTTCGGCAGGCTTTTGAAAACAAAAAACGGGCATGTTGTTACCCTGGCTTACTGGCATCAAAACGAAGCGGTGAGCCATGATGAGATCCCGTATTACGAGGATATATAAGCTCCATTTTTCTATAACGATAAACGGGGCTTACTTTTTTAAAAATCAAGAAACAAGGCTGAGAAACTTTTGTGTACCGGGCAAACCCAGGAGATTGCAGAAAACTTTGAGTTCTCCGCATAAGGCAGGACTGATTTGTTGTAATGAACGATATTTGGAAAATGAACCAGCGTGAACTCTTTCTGAAACTTATCGCACAAACTTCTCCTTCTCCGTTAGCGCTGGAGATCGTGAAAGCGGAAGGAGCTTTGTTGTATGATACTTCGGGTAAAGAATATATTGATCTCATTGGTGGTATTAGTGTCGCGAATGTTGGTCATCGTCATCCGAACGTGATCGCGGCAATACAAAAACAGTTAGACGCCTACCTGCACATCATGGTCTATGGGGAGTTTGTAGAAGCACCACAAGTACAATACGCCAAACTGCTGACTGATCATTTACCTGTATCGCTTAATTCAGTTTACCTCACTAATTCCGGCACAGAAGCCACAGAAGGCGCTATGAAACTGGCGAAGAGGGTAACGAACAGAACGCAGATCATTGGATTTAAGAATTCTTACCACGGTTCTACACAGGGAGCATTGAGTGTGATGGGCGATGAATACTGGCGCAATGCTTTCCGCCCATTACTGCCTGATATATTGCATTTGGAATACAATTCCTTCGAATCACTAAATGAAATAACAGAACAAACCGCCTGCGTGATCGCTGAAACAGTACAGGCTGAAGCCGGCATCATTGTTCCCTCCATGGAATGGATGCAGGCATTGAGAAAAAAATGTACTGAAACGGGAACATTATTAATACTGGATGAAATACAAACCGGTTTTGGAAGAACGGGAAAACTCTGGGGCTTTGAACATTTTGCTATCATCCCTGATATTTTATTGCTTGGTAAAGCATTGGGAGGCGGCATGCCTCTAGGCGCTTTCATTGCAGATAAAAAATTGATGGACACTTTGACGGGTGATCCGGTTCTTGGTCATATCACTACGTTTGGTGGTCATCCTGTTTGTTGTGCGGCAGGTATGGCGGCGATGAAGTCGTTGCTAGGAGGACGGAACTCTGTTCCGTCAGAGGAACGGAACGGAGTTCCGTTATCCATGATTGACGCGGTAGCCGAAAAAGAAAAGTTATTTCTTTCATTGCTTGTGCACTCAAAAATAAAAGCTGTTCGTTCATTTGGTTTATGGATAGCCGTAGAGTTTGATTCTTTTGAAACGAATAAAAAAATTATTGATAGTTGCATTCAGCAGGGTATATTGACAGATTGGTTTTTGTTTGCTGCTGATTGTTTGAGGATTTCCCCACCGTTGATTATTTCAGAAGAGCAGATAAGAAAGGCCTGTGATGTGATAATAAGGACTTGTGATGTGTAACGTTAAGATATAGCCTAAGGAGGCTTCGTCATTCTGAATCGCTTTGAAATGCCTGGTAGCGATGCTATTTCTTTTTTCCTTTATTCAGTTGCTTGTTCTTTTTTGGCTCTGGCAAATAATTTTCTGATGATACTATTTTCTTACCTGTTTTCGTTTCAAGGTCCCGCCTGGCTTTGCCTGCAACCGAGCCGCCCTGTTTAGCTACTATTTGATTTTCAATAAAGCCTTTTGGATTTCTTGTTTTTACAATTGCAGTTGTCGAAGCTTCACCTAGCATTGAAAAAATTAATTCAAGGTCGTTCATGTGGTCACGCAGGTTTTGACTTTTCAGCCCTTTTACTTTTTTGTATTGTGCGGGTGTCAAACCAAATGTAGCTTTTGAAATTTCGGCGGTTAGTATCGCATAGTCTTTTTGTTCTTTTACTCCCCTGTTTTTCCATTCCCCGGTTAGTTCTTCACGAATGGCGATACTGCGCATCCGTTTTTCAATCCAATCATCCGGGTAGCCTTTCAATTTGTATAGTTCCCTTGTTCTTTGTGTCGCCAATTCAGGGTTTTCTATTTCATCTAGCCTGTCCGAACCCACTTGTGCCAACCATAATTTGAAAGGCTCTGCTTTAGGTGATGGAATGGATTGTATGATCCGTAAAAGACCCTGTGCATTAGCACAATTCAGCTTTTGTTTGCCACCAGCAGTGTCAACCAAAAGGGGGGTGACAAGTTGTCCCCACCCTTGTGAAAGCAATTCGTCCCGCTTACGTATCTTCTTTATGTAATCTGTAGCGTTGGGTGTGTCAGTTAGTACCTGCACAACATCTGCTATAACAAAGTACCATTTCTGCTCCGCCTCATTCCAAACCGTCCTTATCTGATTGCTTTCAAATAATTTAATGTTGCTCATACATCAAAAATACAAAGAATACTATGTCAGGCTGCGGCGTTTGATTCTTTTGAAACAAATAAAAAAATTATTGATAGTTGCATTCAGCAAGGAGTATTGACAGATTGGTTTTGTTTGGTGCTGATTGTTTGCGAATTTCTCCGCCGTTGATGATTTCAGAAGAGCAGATAAGAAAAGCATGTGAGGTGGTAGTGAAGGCTTGTAATGTATAACGTTCAGGTAAAAAAATGGGGATAACAAGTGGGCCCTGTCCCTGGGAGAACAGTTCATCCCACTTACGTATTTTCTTTATTTAATCTGTAGGATTCCATTTCTGCCCCGCCTCATTCCAAACCATCCTATCATGACTGACTATGGTGTTTGATTTTTTGAAACGAATAAAAATTTATTGATAGTTGCGTTCAGCAAGGCGTATTAGCTGATGGGCTTTTATTTGCTTCCGATTGTTTGAGGATATTCCCCATCGCTATTAATGGGTTTCACTTAAGCTACGCAGCATGGGCACTTAAGACTGGTTGTGGAATTTGATTCCAGTCAAGATATGAATGCTATAATAATAATTTTCTTGTATTATCTTTCAGGTATAACTTATCCATTATGAAAAGATTCTTTCTCCCTTTTTTTCTTTTAATTGTAGCTATTACAAGTGATGCCCAGCAGGCAGCCAAATGGCCAAAAACATTACTGTGGAAGATATCTGGTAATAATCTCGTCAAACCTTCTTTCCTGTATGGCACCATGCATTTACAAGATAAGCGGCTTTTTCATTTTGGTGATTCGCTTTATCACTACCTGGAGCAGGTAGATGGATATGCACTTGAAATTGATCTGCAGGAGTTCATGGATTCTATTATACAAAGAGCGATAGATCAAAGCAGAGATGAGTTTATTGAAAAGCGGAAATTAAAACCGGCTGAAGAAAAAAGCTTGATTGATTCGTTAATCAGTAATGTAAAAAAACACAATGATAAGGCCAGCAAAAAAAAGTTGGAAAAAATGCGGCAGGAAAAAATCAATACTGTTACTAAAAAAGAGATGCCCACTATTATGGATGCTTATTTGTTTGGCATCGCCAAACGACATGGTAAATGGGTAGGTGGTATAGAAGATGTACAAGACCAGCTGGCAATTTATGACGAAATAGGTCGTGAAGTAAGCAGGGATGAATTATTGACAACGGATGATAAATTAAAGGCAATGATTGATGAAATGGTAAGCATCTATCTTGATCAGGACCTTGATAAAATAGAAAATTATTTCAGTCATAAATCTACAGAAGAGTTACAGGAATTGTTGTTTATCAGGAGAAATATCAAAATGTCCCGTCGCATAGATAGTTTGTCAACTATCAGGACTATGTTTTTTGCTGTCGGCGTAGCTCATTTACCAGGCGACTCAGGCGTTATCAATCTCCTAAAAAACAAAGGATATAAAGTAGAGCCCATTTTTTCTACAGAAAAGATCGACCCAGAAAAATACACATCTGGTCTCGGTAAGCAGCCTTGGGTAAAAACAGAAGATGAAAAAAAGACCTATACGATAGAAATGCCTGGCAAAGCCTCTGACATGGATATTTTTGGTGAACTTTTTAAAATTAAAATGTATGTCGATATTACTACGCTGACTTATTTTATGTCAGGCAGCACTATTACACAAAATAAGGTTGACCCTGCCACTATGTTGGAAAAATTTGCAATGAATATTACAAGTGGGAAAGTCGAAAGTAAAAAAATGATTGAAAGAGAAGGGGCAAAAGGAATTGAGGGTATAATTAAAGCCGAAGGGAATTATTATAAGGTGCAATACCTGCTGAAAAACAACCTGGTATTCATGGTTATGGCCGGGGGTCAAAACAGAAATTTGCTAGAATCTGAAGATGTAAAGCGATATTTTCAGTCATTTGCAATCAATAAAGATATTCAGCCGAAGCCTGATAAAGAATGGTCAGTATTTAGTCTCAGCGAAAAAGCATTTAGTGTTATGCTACCCGGTTTGCCCAAGCAAAACAAAACAATAGAAAAGAAAGCAGATGGTACAACATGGTCATTTACAGTATATGATTATAACGATCTCTCTTCTGGAAAATATTATATGGTACAGGTTAGGGATTTACTTCCCGGTTATTATCTTACCGGGGATTCCACATATTTTTCTCTTTTTAAGGAAAACTTTGTCAATTCAGTAAAAAAGGTTTTAAGAGAAGAATCAATAAAGATCCAGACTTTCCCTGCATTGCGATTTGATGGAATTTCAGATGAGGAGCAATTTTCTCTTGCAACGCTGAACATAAACAGGGGCAACAGGATATATTCCTTGATGGTAGTAACAACCGGGAAAACTACACAGGATAAACAAATTGAACAGTTCTTCAATTCCTTTATCATTACTGATTATAAAGCATCAGCCTGGAAAAAAGAATGGTCACCGGATATGAGTTTTTATACAGTTGTTCCTTATCCAATCACACTGAAAGAAAAAGAAGAGACAGATAGTATGAATATGGAAAAGAGCTTTTATTATCTGAGCTTTAACCCGCATGAAGTAGTCTCTTACCAGGTATTTAAAGAGCCTATACCTGAATACTTCTGGACAGGCAATGATAGCCTCCTGTTTGATCATTTTGGCAGGGCATATAAAGCATATCAGGATAGTATATTAAAAAAGAAATCTGTAATGAATGGGCAGTTAAAAGGAATGGAATGGGTGATACAAATGCCTGATAATAACAATCTCAAAAAAGTAAGGCAGATATTAAACGGCGATACATTATACACTCTCATCAGTCTTATTCCTTCACAATATATTGAGCGCAGGGATCACCAGCAATTTTTTGATGAGTTTAGATTGGCCAACGAAAGTATTCTGTCATCAGTATATCAAAGCAAGGCAAGAAAACTCTTAGAAGCCTTGTTATCAAAAGATTCAGCTACATTTACAAAAGCTTCCGAAGCTGTTTCGTCCGCTCCTTTTTCCAGGGAAGACCTGCCTTTATTACATACGGCGATTACACGATTATATGCTGATGATACCTCCTGGTATTATAATACCCGCTCAAAAATTGTTAACCAAATATGTAAACTCGCAGATAGTTCTACTATTGAATTTATAAGGTCTCATTTTGATAGTTTATCTGGTGAAAAAGCATATCTGCAATTTGATCTTCTGCATGTATTGGCAAGGTATCAGACGGATTATTCTTACTCCCTGCTTAAAGAATTATTATTAAAGCATACGCCCAGGCAAAAAAAAGATGATGGCCTCAGCCATTATATAACAGATTCCCTTGAACTGGCAAAAAAAATGTTTCCCGAAATATTGGAATTGAGTAGTAATGATCTTTTTGCAGAATTAATAATTTCTATAAGCCGCGATCTGCTTGACAGTAATTTTATTAATCTTGAGATGTTTAAAGCATACCATGCTAATTTCTTACATACATCGGATACCATACTTAGCTCTTTGAAAAAAAAGAGTAAAATAGAGGATGGGTATCGTTACCTTGATTTAGTGCACCTGCTTGCAAAATTCAATGATGACAAGAGTAATAATATGCTGCAGCAGTTTGTTCTGGTCAATGATATGACCATTAAGCAGGAAGCCGTGTTGACCTTACTCTCTAATAACCAGTCTGTTGATAGTAGGGAAATTGAAAAACTAGCCGTTGATCGTGCATTCAGGAAAGATGTATATGAAGAGTTGAAAAAGATGGGCAAAGAGAGATTTTTCCCTGTCAAATATAAAACACAACGCCACATGGCAGAGTCAGAATTATATTATTACGCAGCCGATGATTATGAGCCATCCGATATGTCTTTTATTGGCGAGAAAACGATTGTATATAAGAACAAGAAACAAAAATTTTACTTATTTAAAGTGCTATTTAATGAAGACAGTGAAGAAGGAGATATTTCTCAATACCTGGGAATTGCAGGTCCCTACTCAACCGATCCAAATAACTACAACAGCGATCACGATGCCACAGGGCTTTTATGGGATGAAGAGTTTGATAATAAGAAAATCGACAAGCTTTTTAAAAAGTACATAGCGGGACTGGAGGAGAATCATGGTAATTAATATCCATTTAATGCAGTGTATTTTTGTAATGCTAACAAGAAAAGAATTAATTTTTATAATATAAGACATTAGTGTCCCGTTAAATTAGTTCAATTTTTAATTGTTCGCATTTTTGTTCTTTGACATTCTTATAGATAGGGCTTTGCAATAACTCATTTAAGGGTGCTTTGTCAAAAAGCGAAGCACTCATTATTTGTAGCATTTCA
>JAATGJ010000151.1 GCA_015654695.1 Chitinophagales bacterium
CCTGCACCTGGTCAGTAGTTGGTGGACAAACGCCATTAGTGATCGTCCATTGAAAAATATAAGTTCTCGGTATTAATCCCGTAACAGTTGTTGATGGGAAAGAATGATCTGTAATAGTATAACCTGCGGGGCCACTTATATACGACCATACACCTGTTCCAACAATGGCAGTATTACCTGCTAATGTAATAGCGGTTGCTGCGCATACAGTTTGATCTGGCCCTGCCGCCGCTGTTGTTGCTACAGCAGTAACAGTAACCTGGACAAGGTCTTCACTGGGTGGACAAACACCATTACTGGTTGTCCATTTAAAAATATAGGTTCCTGCTATTAATCCTGTTATAGTTGTTGATGGAGAAGATGCTGTTGTGATCACAGGACTATTAGATCCGCTTACTGTTGTCCATATTCCATTCCCGGTAGTGGGAATGTTGCCATTCATTGTTACCGTGGAAGAACAAATTGTTTGATCAGTACCTGCGGCTGACGGAGTGGGGTTATCATAAATGGTTATCTGCACATCATCTGTACTGGGTGTACAGTTACTGAAACTGGTTGTCCAGCGAAATACATAAACACCGGGTATTAACCCTGTAACAGTTGTTGTGGGTGATGAAGTGTTTGTAATGTTATAACCAGCCGGTCCGCTTACATACGACCAGGCGCCAGTTCCAATAACAGGCGTGTTTGCAGCTAAAGCAGTTGAATTGGCAAGACATAAACTTTGATCAGGGCCTGCTGCCGCAGGTGTTGGTCCCGTAGAAATAATGATTGTAACGTTTGATGAACTGATACAAGTTCCATTAGTGATCGTCCACCGGAATACATAAGTACCCGGAACTAATCCCGTTATATTGGTAGCAGGTGAAGAAGCTGATGTGATCAGAGATCCTGCCGGGCCGCTTACATAAGACCAGAGCCCTGTTCCAATAACCGGAGTATTTCCAGCCATCGTTGCAACAGTGCCACATATATTTTGACCAGGGCCTGCATCGGCCGTTGATACAGTTACAACGGTAACTGGTTGGGTGGCTGTTGCAGTACCACATTCATTGGTCACATCAACTGATACATTGAATGTTCCCGCGTTGTTATAAATAATCGCTCCCGGGTTTTGAGTAATAGCTGTTGAAGGTGTGCCGGATGGGAAAGACCACGCATAAGTCGCATTGGTTATATAACAACTTGAAGCTACCGATGGATTTATTGACTGGCCCTCGCATACAGTCGGTGGAACCGTTAAATTTATTTCAGGCCTCGATTTAACAGTAATCTGCTGTGTAACTACCGCAGAGGAGCAGGCGCTGGCAGGAGCAATGGTTATTAACCGTATCGTGTACACTCCCGGATTGGTAAATTGATATTGCGGGTTCTGTGATGTTGCACCCGTGCCATTGATATAGGTATAGCCAGGACCTGCAGGTGAACAACCCGTCGTTGGAACATAGGTAACAGACCAGCTATAAGTATTGTTACCACAGTTAGACAAACTTGAGTTATTGGTTGTATTGACAGTAAAGGGGGCGCAACCAATATTCTGGTTTACATTAAATGCTGCGACTGGAACTGCATTAACGCAAATGGTTTTCTCAGTAGAATCATTAGTACACCATGTACTTCCTCCTGCTTTGAATTTAATAGTATAGGTTCCTGTCGAAGTAAAATTTAATCGTAAAATGTTTGACCCGGCAAGCCATAACGTGGGATTTGTAAGCCCAAAATCATTTCCAAGTGTCCCGCTGCTAATTGTCCAGCCTGTAGCCGGGGTTACAGACCATATCCCTTTACCATTCAAACATATTCCGTTGTTTTGTACACTGTTGCCTTCGCTTGTATTAGTAAATGTAACAATGTTGTTGGTGCAAACGGTATCGTTCGGGGATATGGTAAATGAAGCCTCCGGTTTTTGTGAAACGTAAATGGGAACAACACCACTGGAAGAAGTTCCGCAGGGATTGGAAGCCACTATTACTGCAGAAAATGAATTTGAATATGTGTTTGTGCCATCTGAACTATTCGTACCGCAACTCGAGATATCAAAAGCGTGACTCACACCTGCCGGGGGCGGATGGGTTAAGGTTACGGCAGGAGATCCATCATTAAAGGTGGCTGTATAAGTTGTACCGGGTGGATTTGTAAAAGTTCCTGAAATAGGAAAAGTCAATGGAGCTCCTGAACAGACCGTTGTGTTACCCGGGTTGTTTAAACCCACAGCAGGATTGCTTCCAACGAATACATAATACGTCGCGGTATCTGTACAGAAATCAGGGGCGCCCCCGTTTACAATAAATAATAATGTATAGGTTCCTGTACTGTATGTATGAGAAGTTACTGCAAAGCCAGGTGCCGTAAAATTGGGACTGGCATCACCCCAGATAATCGTATAGCTAACATTGGTAGCGGTAGTGCTTGACTGGTTGGTGAAATCAAAAACTGCGGATGAAGAAGTCGAGCATGTTGTAAAATACTGCAGCCCATTATAAATTACAAAACCAGTACCGCCTAATTCAGTACCCGGTGATTGTTTTATAGTAACCTGGTGAGTTACGGTGTCTTTACAACCACCGCTGCTGGTTACAATAAGTGTAACTGTAAAATCCAGGGTGCCGGTACCCGGTGTTCCCACAAAATGATGCGAGGGATTAGTAGCAGATGATGTATTCGCGGCGCCTGAATTAGGATCGCCGAAATTCCAGGAATAACTCAGCCCAATTCCGGAAGAAGTATTGGTAAAATTTATGGGAACTGATCCGCATTGTCCATTAGGGCTTGCAGTAAAAGATGCGGTTGGCAATGGATCAACTGTAACTACGACTGTATCTTTAGCGGTACAGCCTCCCTGTAAGTCAGCCGTTACAACATAAGTAAATGTACCGGTTGTTGAACCCTGAATGGTAATTGAATTACCAGTTGTTGTAGTACTTAGAGGGATTGTTGTCCATGTAAAACTGGAATCTGTTCCACCGGTAGTGATTGCGGTAATTGAAAGCGAAGCGTTCAGGCATATTGCCGTATCATTCCCGGCATTGACTGTGCATTGTGACTTTGCTATATATTGAAACAGCAGTAGTGAGACAAGTAAAATTGATTTAGCCGGAAAGCTTTTTATATAAGTATTTCTCCTCAACGTCTTCAGTTTGGGTTTTGTAATAATAGTTGGTGTTTCAGGAATAGTGGGCGTTTCAGAGGGCAGTTGTTCGTATTACAACCCCGGGATGGGTCATAATAACCAGGAAAGGATATTAGTTTATCAAAGCAATACGGGATGTATGCTGTATGCCTGTTATGTATTGGTGGTTAGGAATCAGGTACCCGGAATGGATTACCTATCGGACTTTGTACAGGTTTAATTGTATAAACATAAATGTAATAAAATTTATTCTCAATCAAAACCCCCGGGCAATTAAATTTTACGCTTTTTGGATTAAATACCGCCCTGCCTGATCAACAGGCCTGTAATCCTGGTGTTTTTTGTGTTAATAGCAACAATTAGTGAGAAATTACTGATCCGTGCAGCGTCTATCCATCTTCAGCGGATTATTCTAATTTTGTGCATAAATCAGCCTGTTTTTCGTTTTATGTTATACTCGTAAATCAATGTGTATGCGGCTAATTCTTTGTTTGATTCTTTTAATTTCACTTAACAGTTTTGCCCAGTGGAAAGACTATACCATTAGTGTACGGGGTGACACGCTTAACCGCGTTGATCTGAAAGGTAAAAAGCAGGGCCCCTGGGTAGTAAGTGTACCCGATCTGCGTGGCGAAAGAGGGTATGATGAGGAAGGGTATTTTGAAAACGATCTGAAGGAAGGGCTCTGGAAACGTTATTCATTACAGGGGATAAAGATCGCTGAAGAAAATTATCGCTGGGGCAAGTTCAATGGACGGTGCAACTATTTTACGTATAACGGGGGATTATTGCGGGAAGAAAACTGGAGGGCTATGGACCCTGCCAGGCAGTATGATACCGTACCGGTATTTGATATAAAAGATCCGTCAAAGCTCATAGATATGGTAGTAGTGAAAAATGAAGGTGTATCAATGAAACATGGAACCTGGAACTATTATGATCCTGCAGAAGGAGTGATTATACAAACAGAAAAATACAGGCTGAATAAATTAGTAACTGATGACGGTGAATTGCTGGCGGATGATGAATTAAAACCGATAGGTATCCGCAATACAAAAGCGGCTTCAGATACAACAGGTAAAAAAGCCATGACCAAGCCGCAGGCTATACTGGATTATGAGAAAAAGAATTCCGGTAAGAAGAAAGTGAAAGTAAGAGACGGAAGTACCGGGCATTAAGTATCATAACGAGATAAGACTCACTTATTCCTGTCAAAATAGTTCCTGAAGAAAAGCAATTGATACTTCACTGCATTGGCCCAGTATATCCAGTCATGTTTTCCCGGGCGTTCAATATAATCATGCGGGATCTTTAACCTCAGCATCTTTTCATGCAGCGCATGGTTGATGTCGTAGAAGAAATCTTCAGTGCCGCAATCAATAATAATCGCTAAAGAATCTTTCGGGTATTTTTCCACTACGTTTATCACAGAATAGTTTTTCCAGTTGTTTGCATATTGAATGGTGTCCCCGATTCTTTTCATTACATCAAACCGGTTGCGGGAACTATTCAGGTCCACACCACCACTCATACTGCCACAAGCGCCAAATTCATCTGCATGACGAAATCCAATAAACATTCCGCCATGTCCGCCCATGCTTAATCCTGTTATGGCCCTTGCTTTTTGGTCTTTGATAGTGAGATAATGGGCATCAATATAAGCAGGCACTTCTTTGCCAATATATGTTTCATACCGCATAGTGGAATCAACAGGGCTGTCAAAATACCAACTGCTGTAGTGACCATCCGGGCAAACGATCAGTAGCTTATATTCATCTGCATATTTTTTCAATTCTGGAACTTTCATGATCCAGTTGCTGTAATTGCCGCTCCAGCCATGCAGTAAATAAACTACCGGCAATGAAATGGTTTTTTCCTGTAAAACAGTTGGAGATATTACAACGCATTTCATTTCCTTATGCATTGCATTGCTGTATATACTCACCGTATCAACCCTGGCAGCCCTGCCGGCATTGAATAGAAAAATGCAGAAAGCGACCGAAAATATTTTTATCATAACCTGATGCTTCCATACAGAAAACGGATACATAAGTTTATTCAAACTCATAACTCCTCACTCTTCCATCTCTTCCCTCAACTCTTCACTTATTTTCACCAGTACTTTATCTATCCTGTGTCCGTCCATGTCTATGATCTCGATAGCGAAACCTTTCCAGTCTAATTTGTCGCCTGTCTGGGGAATACGCTCCAGCCTGTGTAATATAAAACCAGCCAGGGTATCGAAATCCTGTTCACCTTCATTCATCCAGTCGGCTTTTTCAAATTTTGTAAGAAAATCATAGAAGGGTATCTGCGCATCTACCAGGAAGCTGCCATCTTCTCTTTCTTTCACTTCATAGTCTTCCAGGTCAGGCTGTGGAATTTCACCAACAATGGCTTCCAGGATATCGTTGAGTGTGATCATTCCTAAAATACTGCCGTATTCATCTACGATAAAGCAGGAATGGATCTGTGATTCCCTGAATTTTTCCATTACCTGGAAAGGTGAATTGTTTTCCGGAACAAATAGTGCGGGTTTCATTATTTCCTTGAATAATGTACTGTCAGGGCTTACGTAAAGATCTTTAATAGAAACCACACCTTTGATCTCATCAATATGCTCATCACAGATGGGATATACAGAATGAGGCTCACTGGTTATTTTTTCTTTGATCTTGTCCTCGTTATCATCCAGGTTGAACCAGATGATGTCGCTGCGGTGTGTCATCAGCGAAGTAATGTTCCGGTCGCCTAAATGAAAAACCCGGTTAATGATTGCCTGTTCTACTTCATCAATGGTGCCGGCTTCCGCACCTTCCGTGATCATAGTTTTGATCTCCTCTTCCGTTACCGCATCATCTTTCATTTTTTTTATATTGAAGATGGTAAAGAAGATATTGGTGACCTTGTTAAGCAGCCAGACGATAGGATGGGTGACCTTTGCAAACACATTGACCGGCACCGCTATCAGCTTGGCGATCTTTTCAGCCCGCAGCAGGCCTATTCGTTTTGGTATCAGTTCTCCAAAAATGATCGAAAGAAAAGTGACAATGATAACTATAATGGTGGTAGCAATGGTATCGGCGTAGTGTTTTAAAAAACTTATTTGCTCAACATAAGGTTTCAGGCTTTCGCTAAACTTTTCACCAGAGTACACACCGGTAAGAATAGAGATCAGTGTAATGCCGATCTGGGTTGCCGATAAAAATTTTTCAGGATTCCCCGCCAGTTCCAGCGCCTTCCTCGCATTGATGTCACCCCGGTCGGCCTGTGACTCGAGCCTGGCTTTGCGGGCGGATACAAGGGCTATCTCTGCCATTGTAAATAAACCATTGATCAGGATAAGAAGAGCCAGTATGAATATTTCCATTAAGAGGATACCGTTGGTTGGTTATCGAAGATAGTAAATCCGTAGCGCTTATTGAATAGTTTGCCTGTCAATGATCCTGCGGCCAATCCCACTAAACCCCCTGCCAGGACATCCAGGGGGTAATGTACCCCCACATATACCTGCGCATAAGCAATAGCGCCTGCCCACACAAAACTTAGCCACGCCCATTTTTTAAAAATGGGCCGGAAGCTGGTATAAAAAAATGTGGCCATACCAAAGTGGTTGGCGGCATGATTCGAAGTAAAACTGTAGCCGCCGGAACAATGTTTTACCAAAAGCCTTACATGGTAATAAAAATCAGGGTCACTGCATGGACGAAGCCGTTCAAAATTATGTTTCAACAGGTAAGTGCCTGTCATATCTGTCAACGCAATAGTGGCGATAAAAAACACTATCCACCATCCGCCTTTATTTTTGAAATTCATCAATACAAAAACTCCCAGGAATAAATACAGTGGCGCCCAGTTAGTCCCATTGCGAAGAAAGGGCATAAGGTTGTCGAAGACCGGGTTGATCAATGCGCTGTTCAGTTTAATGAAAAGCCATTGATCCCATTGCTCAAGTGTTTGAAAAATGCTCAATTGTAAAAGTGTGAACATTCGCAAAAATACCACTTGTAATGATAGCGGCCATTCATAGAATAGGGCAGAAGGATTAAAAATCAATTAATACAGCACACGGATGACACGGATTAGATGGATTTTCACAGATTTTGTTTATAGATCAGTCCTGGTATCGTCATAAGCATTGCGAAATAGTAATTAAATAAGTGTCAGTATTGATTTATTCAGCGAAGCTGAATAAAGAATCCGTCTTCATCCGTTCATCCGTGTTCCTTGTTTTCATTTCAACCAGCCTTTAAGTTCGTTTTAATGCGACGGCTCTTATTTATCCGGTAACATTAACAGGATGCAGTTGCTAAACCCGCATAAATTCTATTCTTTTGTAGTCCTTTTGCCATCAGGCACATCAATTAAGATAATGCTGTTAAAGTATCGGATTCCGAAAACCATTTTGTGGGTGATCAACCTCTTCCTGATCTTCCTGCTTATATTCACTCTGTTCAGGGTGGTTACTTTTTTTGCATTTAAACCAAAGGGATTATCGTTTGCTGATCTTATCCCTTCTTTTGGGTTGGGTATCCGGTATGACCTGAGGTGGGTAGCTATTATATTATTACCGGTAGTGGTAGTTAGCATGATACCCCAGCTTTCACCTTTTTATGCATCCCGTAATAAAAAATGGTGGACATGGTACCTGGCGGTAGTGACCTTTATTGTATTCATCTTTTTTTCAGCTGACTTCGGCAGTTTTTCTTATAATCAAACCAGGGTGGATGCAGGGGCGATGAACTTCGCCGAAGATTTTGGTATTTCCTGGCGGATGATGTGGCAAACGTACCCGATGGTATGGATGCTGCTTGGTTTGATAGTGGCGGTGATATTGTTTCGCTGGATGTACCACAAAAGCCACTGGCGGGTGATCAACCAGACAGACGGACTGGGTATTCCTTACCGGAGAAAATTTTTCATCATTACTGCTGTTGTTCTGAGCGTTTTCATTTATGGTAGTTTGTCCTGGCCACCACTTAGCTGGAAGGATTGTTTTGTATTCAGGGATAATTTTAAATCTTACCTGGCATTAAACCCCCTGCAGAATTTTTTCGCCACATTAAAACTCCGCAAGCCCGAGTTCAATGAACAAAAAGCAAGAGAGGCTTTTCCATTGATAAAAGAATGGATGCCGCTACCACCACAAAATGAATTTTCATACCGCCGTGTAATAGCACCGGGAAGTAAAGCGCTGGAAAGCCGGCCTAATATTGTATTGGTGATGTGTGAGTCGTTCAGCATGTATAAAAGCAGCATGAGCGGCAACCCGCTGAACACAACTCCTTATTTTAATTCAATAGCTGAAAAAGGGATTTTCTTTGAACGTTGTTTCTCCCCGCATTTTTCCACTGCAAGGGGTCTGTTCGCTATCGTAACAGGAATACCTGATGCGCAACTTTTCAAATTTTCTACCCGTAACCCGCTGGCCCTTACCCAGCATACCATTATTGATAATTTTGAAGGATATACTAAACATTATTTCCTGGGTGGTAACCCTGAATTCAACAATTTTGAAGGTTTATTGAAAAATATAGATGGCCTGCAAATGCATACGGAAGGCACTTTTTCTTCTCCCAAAATAAATGTGTGGGGTATCAGTGATAAAGCCCTTTTCCTGCAGGCAAACGATATTTTCAAAAAAGAGAATAAGCCTTTTTTCGCGATTGTGCAGACATCGGACAATCACCGGCCGTATATGATTGCTGATACAGACAGTAGTTTTGAAAAAACAATGGTAGCAGACGGGCAATTGAAAAAATATGGATTTGAATCGCTGAATGAATACAATACGTTTCGCTATTCGGACTATTGTTTTAAAACATTTATAGAAGCCGCAGAGAAGGAAGACTATTTTCATAATACCATTTTTGTTTTCATCGGCGATCATGGCGTGGCGGGAAATGCGGAAGCGGTGTATCCTGCTGCCTGGACAGATCACCGGCTTACAGATGAGCATGTGCCTTTGTTATTTTACGCACCTTACCTGCTGGCACCGCAAAAAAGAACTGAAGTCGTTTCACAGATAGATGTGCTGCCGACGATAGCAGGGATGGTGCAGCAACCTTATGTAAATACTACTCTCGGCCGCGACCTGCTTGATCCTGCCAAGAAAAATAATTTTGCTTTTATTACTAATACAGCCGGTGTTATCGGGATGGTGACGGATGATTTTTATTTTACCAAAAGCCTCAACTTTCCTGATGAACAAGTAGTACCGGTAAAATACAGCGGCCTCTCTTATACTAAAACACAGCGGGATTCTGTGCAGCAAAAAATGTCCGCCTTTACTTCCGCTTTTTTTGAAACAGCGAGGTATATGCTGATGAATAATAAGGATGATTGATTGGGAAGGCAGAAGAATTAAGATGCAAGGTGCAAGTCGTGACGTTGAATTTGCGCTGCTTACAAGCTGTAGCATTTTTTATCAGTTGAAAAATTGTTTACTTTTATTGTAGAGTATTTTAGCGGAAATAAATACGTTGGCTGTAATTCTAAACGACATCAAAATCCTAACGAACTTCCCCATGCGACAACCCCGCATCAACAAGATTACTTCGACGTCGCCTGACAAGGTTCATGGCAAATTGGTCAAGTACAGAAAGGGAGACTGTTTAAGTATTCACTGTAAAAATGGAAAGTATCTCGGAGCTCTAATTTCTGAAAAATTTAATAAGTATTACGACTTTACGCTTATTGATTTCTATAAACCAACCAAACCTCACTTGAAAGACTTTGTTGAAGGAAAGGTCTTTGGGACACGTTTCGGCTCATGGGAGGATCTGACATATGCAGTCGATAAACGACTGTTAGAGTGTAAATATGTGGATAACAATTCCGATATTGAAAAAATCGGTAGTGTTAACTTAATTTCTCCTATAGAGAAGGCAAGTTATTCTTACTTTGACACGGTACAACAATTACATGACTATTATTTGGAAGAAATACCAGTTAGAATTGAGAAGTCGAAAAATGCAGAAAAGTTTCCAGATATCGCTTTTGTAAGTAAGCATTTAATCGATACGAAAAACATTATTGAATAACAATTACAGCCAACATTGGCTTTGGTATATGTCGGCTTAACGAATAAGCTCTCAACTTCATGTCACTGTTCTGCGACATATCCGGCTAACGAATAAATCTCAGCAAAAGAATATAACTTTATCATCAATTTTTTTAATCGGCTTCGGTTTAAGCCTGACGGAATTCAAATCTCTAGCATCCGTGGCCGTAGCCGCTGGCAATATTTTTAAAAATGACACACCTTGAATATGAAAAACAGATTTTTAGTATCATTCCTTTTATTAGGACAAATCGTTTTTGGTCAGACAGAAAAACTTATAAAAGTTGCAGGTACAAAATATAGTTTAATTCCGCCAGGTGGTTTTGTTGCAGCAACAACTTTTAGTGGCTTTCAGAACACCGAAGCAGGTGCTTCCATTATGATTAATGAACTTCCTGCGCCTTATCAATCTATTGTTGACGGGTTTACTGCAGATGCCTTAAAAACAAAAGGGGTGACACTCGTAAGTAAACAAACTATTGACTTTAATAACTCAAAAGCTACATTAATATTTGTTACTCAGCCAGCCAATGGAACAACTTACATAAAACAGGTGCTTATTTTTGGCGACACAAAACAAACTGTTCTTGTAAATGGGATTTATCCCGAAGCCTCAAAAGATATTGAAGCAAAAGTTAAAGACGCTTTACTTTCTACAGTTTATAATGCTTCACAAAATGAAAACCCCCTCGATGCAGCAACTTTTACGATAGACATTACAGGCACAGATTTCAAACTTATAAAGTATATATCAAGCAGTTTGGTGTACTCTACTGACGGAAAAATTCCAACGGAAAAGCCAACTTTAATTGTTGGAAACTCTATTGCAAAAGTGCCTGTAGAAAATCAAAAGAAATATGCGGAGGAACGACTAAAAAAACTTCCGGGAGGAGAACATAATGTTGTAAGGGAGATTAAGGAAATAACTATTGACAATTTAAAAGGATTTGAAATTATTGGTGACGGTAAAACAAAAGACGATAAAGCTGAATTAATATATCAGGTAATGCTCTTTACTGACGAAGGAGGCTATTACATACTTGTTGGTCAGGCCAAAGAAGAGTTTGAGAAAAATTTAGAGACCTTTAAAAAGATTGCAAAAACTTTTAAACGCAAGTAAGCAAACTGCACTGAAAGGGTTTTGTTAATAAAGCATCAAACACTTTGATGGTTTTATAAAAGTGAAGCTTATCCTGCCATCTTTGAGGCTGTAAATTAAACTGTGTCAAAGTCCTTAAATAAGAGGAACTTTAAAAACACAGTAAAATGAAAAAAACAGACA
>JAATGJ010000172.1 GCA_015654695.1 Chitinophagales bacterium
ACATATTTTCCGTTGTTCATCCGGTATTTTAACGGAAATAATCTGAATTCAATTCAAATCGTCACCGTCTGTTTTTCGGCTGAAATACACGTCTATTAAGAATTTCAAAGAACTTTTATATAGTTTTACGGGACACTAATGCTATTATCCAATTAAATTTTAGTTCGTTTGCTAAGTAATATACTCTTCAAACAGTAATGATTTAAATAGTGTCCCGGTTCCGGGTATTCAGCATCGAAAATTGCTAATGCAAACCAGGCTGAAACGATAATTATAAATGAACCGGTTAAAGGGTTTTGCATGGTAAAGGTAACCTGCGGAGCTGGAACAGGCAGCCAAAAACGTAATCAAAAACTAATTTTCTCTTTTACTTCAGATACCAATACGAGTACGCCGCCCCTGTTTTAAAGGGGCGGATTTTATTTAAAAATAATTTGGTTTATTTTATAAACTACTTTATGTTTGTGTTGAAAATTGATAATTTGATATGAAAAAATATTCACTGTTTATTTTGTTGTTTATGCTGGTAGCTAATACTGACAAGGCTTTTGGCCAGTCAGTAATAAGCGGGAAAGTTTTCTCAAAAAAACAACCTGTGCCCGGCGCCAGCATCACCCTGAAGGACACTTATGATGGCACTACCACCGATTCATCAGGAAATTTTAAATTTTCTACTACTGAAAAAGGGGACCATATCCTGGTAATAACTGCCGTAAGCTATAAACCGTATGAGCAAAAAATTTCACTTTCCAATCAGCCTGTTTCTTTAGAAATAAACATGAAAGAAGAAATGACAGAGCTGAATGCTGTGATTGTTACTGCCGGCACTTTTGAAGCGGGGGATAAAAAAAGAGCAGCGGTTCTAAGTTCAATTGATATCGCTACTACAGCGGGTTCCAATGCTGATATTTCAGCCGCATTAAAAACATTACCCGGAACCCAGCAGGTGGGTGAGCAGGAGGGATTGTTTGTCCGTGGTGGTGCGGGTTATGAAACCAAACAATATATTGATGGTAATCTTGTGAATAATCCTTACTTCACCAGCGTACCGGACATAGCAAGTCGCGGACGGTTTTCCCCTTTTCTTTTTAAAGGAACTGTTTTCAGTACTGGCGGCTATTCAGCCATGTACGGCCAGGCATTATCTTCTGTATTGTTACTGGAGTCAATTGATCTGCCTGAAAAATCCGAGATTGACGCTTCTTTTTCCCCGATCGTTCTTGGTATAGGTACTCAGCAACTGGCAAAAAATAAGAAATCGTCCTATGGGTTTAGCTATAATTATGTAAACGTTGGATTATACTTTGCCGTGGTGAATCAAACACCTGATTATTTCAAGATTCCTCAATTTCATGATGGTAATGTCAATTTTCGTATTAAAACCAAAAATGGAGGTATGTTTAAATACTATACCACCTTCGCTTTTGGTAATCTTGGTTTAAGAAGGCCGGACATTGACAGCAGTTACCTGAAAGATGCCTTCTCCCTGAAAAACAGTAACTGGTATAATAATCTTAGTTACCGCGAAAATATTGGCAATGGCTGGAAAATGACCCTGGGTGCAAGTTTTAGTACCAACCTGGACAAATTGGAACAACAGGTACAGGACAATAATAACCAGCCCAAACAATTTGCTTCATCAGTTTACTGGATGAACGCAAAGAATTTTACATTGGATAATTTACAAAACCTCACATTGGGCAGGGCCGTGTTTGAAAAGAAATTGGGAGGCCTTAGCGCATTGAGGTTTGGCGGCGAATACTGGCATACCTACTACAGGCCCAAATACAAAGACTCGCTATTTAAACAAATTGATAATTACACAGCGGTTTTTGCTGAAGCAAGTATTTATATTTCAAAAGACCTGGCAGCACAATTAGGCGCCCGCTTTGAACATTCTTCTCTTATCAACAGATCGGATGTTGCTCCCCGGGTGTCATTAGCTTACAAGACCGGTAAAAGCTCACAGGTCTCCGTTGCTTATGGTATTTTTTATCAAAAACCTGAGAGCCAGCAACTGTTTTATTCCACGAATGTAGGCTTTACCAAAGCCACACATTATATCATGAATTATCAAAAAATCTACAACCAGCGTACATTCAGGACGGAAGTTTATTATAAGAAATATGAAGACCTGGTAAAGCAGGTACCCGTTGGTTATAACTATTTTTCGTATAACAACAGCGGCAACGGGTATGCAAAAGGGATTGACATTTTTTTCCGGGATAAAAAAACGATCAAAGATTTTGATTACTGGATCAGCTATTCTTTTATAGATACCAAACGTGATTACCTGAATTACCCCGGGCAATTGCAGCCCAATTTTGTGGCTAATCATACCGCCTCTCTTGTAACAAAAAAGTTTTTTCTGGATATTAAAACAGGGTTCAACGTTACCTATAGCTGGGCTACCGGCAGACCGTACTACAACATTCTGCCTGATGCCAGTAATAAATTTTACATAGCTGACCAGGGAAAGACGAAAGACTTTAGCAGCCTTAACTTTAGCGTTAACTGGGTGCCAAGTATCGGTAAGGAAAATGCAAAATCATTTATTGTATTCTTCGCCAGTATCAATAATATATTGGGTAGCGATCAGATATACGGGTATAATTATTCTTATAACGGAGCTGTCAAAAGCCCTGTCACCAACCCGGCCAAACGGTTTTATTTTATTGGCTGTTTTATCAGCTGGGGTGTGGACAGGACGCAGGATGCAATAAATAATAATTTGTAAAAAGCTGTTAACCCGTACTGCGAAAACCCAGGAATAGAAAAATCAAATCAATTTTAAAAGCCCCTTGTAAAAAGGGATAAAATCAAGCACAATGAAAAAGTATATGTTCTTCTTACTGGCTGCTTTTAGTTTACAAACAGCAGCCTTTTCGCAAAGCGATAAATATGTGGCGGCCATGCAAAAAAACCTGGTATTATTTGACTCAGCAAAAACAGTGGAAGATTTTACAAAAGTCGCTAACACATTTGAACGGATAGGAGATGCGGAAAAAACACAATGGTTACCTTATTATTATGCCGGGCTTACATTAAGTATTTCCGGATGGATGCCGGCTGTTACTGATAAAGATGCGAATTCCACAAGGATCAACGCTTTTTGTGATAAAGCAGAGTCTGTTGCGGCAACAGATGCTGATAGGGCTGAAATACAGTCTGTTCGCAATATGTCCGCCACCCAGCAAATGATGGTGGACCCTGCAGGCAGGTGGATGAGTTTTGGCCAGACTGCAGGCCAGGCTTTGGAAAAAGGATTAAAA
>JAATGJ010000185.1 GCA_015654695.1 Chitinophagales bacterium
CGAAGCTCTCGAACAGTTCACTTCTTCTTCTTATAACGGTATTAACGGGTTAAGGCTTACTAATCTGAAAAAAGACCAGCTAACATGGGAAACACGCCGTACGGCCAATGCGGGAATTGATTTTGCTGTATTGAAAAATCGTTTGTCAGGCAGTATAGAAGTATATAAAGGTATTACAGATGGTCTTTATCTTAACAGGTTACTTTCTTCTACTAATGGTGTAGGAAGCATTGTTACCAACCTGGGTAAACTCCGGAACCAGGGTATTGAAATAGCATTGTCTTATGATCTCATCAAAGGCAAAAACCTGGATATAAATATCAATGCCAACTGGACCGGCAATAAAAGTGTAATGCTTGCACTGGATGGTAATGACGAAATAGTAAATGGTATCAGCATTAACAGGATCGGGGAAAGAGCGAATAGTGTTTACCTGGTGAAGTATGCAGGTGTTGACCCTGACAACGGTGATGCATTATATTATAAAGCAGATGGTAAAACGATCACTAATGAGTATGACCCGGCAAATGCCGTGATCGTTGGTTCTTTTGATCCGAAAGGATTTGGAGGTTTTGGCGCCACCGTTTCTTATAAAGGGATAGAAGTATCCACTTTATTCAATTATCAATATGGCTTTGATATATTCAACCAGGCGCGGGTGGATGTAGAAAACCCGCAATATTGGTATTCAGGTCTGAGCAGGGACGTTTTAAGGGAATGGCAGCATCCCGGTGATATCACTGAGATACCATCATCATTCAGCGATTTTCAGCCGGCTACAACAAGGTATTTGGAAAAAGGTGATTTTCTCCGGTTCAGGAATATTATGATCAGTTATACTTTCCCAAAAAGTATTACCGGCAAATGGAAGATGGGAAACCTGCGTGTGTTTGCGCAGGGCCAGAACCTTTATACATGGCACAACTTTAAAGGATATGATCCTGAAATTTCCACGGGCATTCTTTCGGGGGCTCATTACCCGGCGCTGAAAGCTATAACTATCGGTGCCAGCATTGCTTTATAATTAAAAAACAGAATCAAATGAAAAGTACAGTTAAATATATAATGGCTTTGTTCATAACCGGCGCATTGTTTTCTTCCTGTAAGAAAATCGTTGATCTTGATCCGACACATACCGTCAACGGGGATGATTTTTTTAACACCGTGGATGAGTATGATTTTGTGCTGACCGGCACTTACCAGCGGTTAAAACAAAATGCTTTATACGGCGGCGTTAATGGTGGAAGTATTTTTTTATCTGCCGTGGATATTGCCGCGGATAATTTTTTTAACGGGCCTAATAATCTTGGAAATTTAAATACGGCATTCCGGTGGAACTATACAGCCGATAACCCATCTGTACAGGGAGCCTGGGATGCTGCTTACCAGGTCATCCAGCAAGCTAATCTGTCCATGAGGGGAATTGACAGGTTTGCTGCCAGTGACAGACTAAAAGTAAACCGTATTGAAGGACAGGCAAGGGTGATAAGAGCTTTCATGCATTTTGAACTGCTTCGGTGGTGGGCTACTGACTATGACCGTAACTCAGCAGCATTAGGTGTTCCTTATGTAGATAAATTTGATATTGAGCAAATGCCTGCCAGGCCAACTGTAAAGCAAACCTATGATAAGATGGAGGCTGATCTTAAAACAGCCCGTGCCATGCTGAGTAATACTGACAGGCCGATTCAATCTGCAACATCTACCGCAGGAACAGCCCGTGCCTATGTTGACCGGCTGGTATGCGACGCCTTACTGGCAAGAATGTATTTATATGCCAATGAACTCGACAGCGCTATTAAATATTCAACCATCGTTATCAATGCCAGGCCATTGGCTTCGCCGGTTGATTTCTCTTCTATATGGGAGGATGCTTCTACGGAAGAAGTGATATGGTCTGTTAAATACCAGTCAGGAGAAGCCGCACTGGCGAGAGAAGTGTACCAGGTAGCCGGGGACCAGACATCGTGGCAAGCTGTAAATGCTTTACTCGGATTATATGGTGCAAATGATGTAAGAACTACTGCTTACTGGGCTGACGTGGATGGCTCAATAGTACTGGGTAAATATTTCGCCAAATTAACCACTACTAATCCCGATGGTGTCGTTGATTTTAAAGTATTCCGCACCGGGGAAATGTATCTTATCAGGTCAGAAGCTTATGCACGTAAAGCTGGTATGGGAACATTGGCTTTAGCTGATCTTAACGCACTTCGTACGGCACGCAATGCCGCTAATGGTAGTGAAGCAGGCGCCGCTTTACTGGCAGCTATTCAAACAGAAAGAAGAAAAGAGCTGCTGATGGAAGGACATCGTTTCTTCGATATTAAACGAACTGTACGCACTATCAACCGTACACAGGATTGCAGTACATTCTGCACCTTATTACCGGCCGGCAGGGCGTGGGCTTTCCCTATACCACAGACAGAAATGCTGGCTAATCCTAATATGGTACAAAACCCCGGGTATTAATTTTTAAATAAACAATAAAATGAGATCAGCTCTAACCAAACTATTTTTCCTGGTGATAGCAACAGTGTTTTTTTCATCCTGCAAAAAAAATACAGTATACGGAGATGTTGCTGTTAATACATTCAGGCCGATCGTTGAGTTTTCAGATGTTAGTGGCTTCAAGAGTGTTGCGATGGACTATAATACCGGTTTGATAACGGTGGATATAACAGATGTACGCTTTATGATAAGATCAGCAGTTGACAAAGATGCCACAGTGAAAGTGGCATTAAGTACAAACGTGGTGACTGAATACAATGCAGACAATGGAACTGCTTATACCCCGGTACCCGTCACTTCTTTTTCACTGGAGAATGACCAGTTTACCCTGTCACCCTCAGAAAGAAACAAACGGGTTCGTATCAAAATAAAACCTGTAGATGTCTTTGGCGGGGGGTATGCATTGGGATTAACTATTACTGAAGTAATCAATGGTGAACCAAGCCAGGTCGCCGGCAAACTGGTAGTAGAAGTTTCTGTTAAGAATGCGTATGATGGTGTGTACCGGCTGGAAGGCGCTTTTTATCATCCCGTGGAATCACCGGGCTATGATGCATTTTCAATAGATGTAGAAATGCATACAAGCGGACCCAATAGCGTTAAAATGTATGTGCCTGATTTTGGCGGTTATTTTCATCCCGGTTTATTCAGTGGTGCGTTAGACGCATTCGGAGCACAGGAACCTGATTATACGATCAATACAACGACTAATGCTGTAACCGTTCAGAATTCATTTCCCGGCGCTGTTACATTTTATACCATGGCGGCGGGTTTTAATTCCCGTTATGATCCGGTCGCAAAAAAGATCTATGCCAAATTCGGGTATAATTATTCACCCGGCGGGGTATTCAATCCTGCGACAAACCGGGAATGGACGGACGTGCTGACCTATATCGGTCCGCGATAATTAAGTAACGCCGGGGTTTAAGTTGTTTAATAGAGAGACTCTCGCAAAAAACAATTCCGGAATATATGCCGGTAAGCCAATAAGAAGGTAAGTATTGAATTTCAATTACCAGTTTCTTTCCGCCTTTCCGCCTTCCCGGCAATAAATAGTTTTGAGGCATCCTCTTTGTATAATTTGTATAAAACAATATGGTGCGGGTTAAGTAAATAAAAATCATGTTTCAGTAAATGAGAAAAACCGGTGAGGATATATGCAGATAATTTTACAGAAATCGAAATAAAAAATCTGTCCCGTTCCCTGGCGGAACCGGAGGAGAGGGGATAGAATAATTATAATTTTCTCATGTGAACGGTCAACGAAGACCTACGCAGGTGGTTGTCTAGCCGGCCTGCTTTTTTTTGTAACTATAAAAAATATAACAACAGGCCCCAGTTATTGAAATAATAAAGTTGAACACTTATGTTTTGCCGGCTGTGAATGGGTAGCTTAAATGCAGGGTTACTCCGGTTTTAAATGGGCTTGGGTAATGCACATTTTATGAAAGCGGTTCTGGTTTTGGTGCGCTGCCTGCAGGTCTTGACTTATCATCAGGCAACGGGATAAATTCTTTGTTGTCGTTGGGCGGCAATATAATACGGCCCTGCTTCCAGTCTTCCTTCGCTTGTTCAATACGCTCCTTACGGGAAGAAACAAAATTCCACCAGATAAATCGTTCACCCAGCGGCTCGCCTCCTAACAACATCAGTGTTGTGTTTTCTTTTGCAAGAATGACCGGGTCAACGCCTGTAGTAAACACGAGCATTTGTCCTTCATGGTACGTATTGCCGGATACTTCCACACTGCCTTTCACAATGTAAAAGCCACGTTCCGTATGTTCTTTGGGTAAACCAAACCTTGCACCCTGTTTCAATACGACATGCAGGTAAAACAAAGGTGAATTTGTTTTAACATCATTACGCAATCCGTAAGCATTGCCTGCAATGAGCCGCATCCATACATCTTTGTCAGTGAATACCGGGAGCTGCCCCGGGGTATAATTATTAAAAGACGGACTGGCCTCTTCATCTTTTTCAGGAAGCGCCACCCATGTTTGTATCATTTCCAGTTCTCCTCCTGCCAGTGCGGAAGGGTCTTCAAATCTTTCAGAATGAGCGATCCCCTTACCGGCTGTCATCCAGTTTACTTCACCGGGGCGAATGATCTGCTGTACACCCAGGCTATCGCGGTGTGTTACCTGTCCACCGAAAAGATAGCTTACTGTAGAAAGTCCGATATGAGGATGCGGCAACACATCTAATGATGATACTGCGTTAGGTATTTCGGCGACCGGCCCTGCATGATCCATAAAAATAAATGGCCCTACCATTCTGCGCAGCCGGAAAGGGAGAATGCGTTTCACCTTCATGGATTGGCTGATAGCGGCATTACGGGCTTCAATAACGATGTCGAGCATGAGTGTATAAATTATTGCTGAATGATGTTGGTAGTAACAATCATATCGTTCATTTATCTTTTCTTTCCGGTGATGTCCCGTCCATCCTGGTGAAGTGTCAGGGATATCACTTCATTTTTTTCATTCCGGGTAAACGTTACTTCCGCCTGTATTTCTTTTAAAAAGAAGAAGTCCATTTTCTCAGCACGCAGTTGTATCGTACCCTGTCCCTCCGGCTGCCCCACCAGTTTACCATCTTCGAAACGTATATGAACAATTAACTGCGGGGACAGGTCATATATACCTGCATATTGTTTCAGTACTTCTTCGGGTAAAGTTATTTCGGTTTTTTCCTTCGGTAAGTCAAAAGGGATATTATAAAGAATAGCATGAATGCCCTGCATTATCTTATCCAGTGATTCAGTGTTGGCATTGGCCAGTAATATCACCGTGCTGCTGTCTTCCGGCACGCTTATCATATTACTGTTAAATCCATGGATACCGCCGCTATGACCAACGGTTCTTTTACCGGCAAGGCTGTCAATACCCCATCCATAACCGTATTTATTCATCACCGCTGTTTGCGCCTTTTCTTTTGACGCGTTAGAAATAATAGCATTCGCCTGCATGGCCCGGAACCATTTATACAGGTCGCCGGTGGTAGCATAGATAGCGCCTGCTGAAAAAGAAACCGATGAATCAACAATGGGTGAGGGAGTATTTCCTTCCTTATTCAAGCTGAAATAGCCCGTCGCTTTGTAGGGACTGGCCAGGTGAGTAAAGTCGAACCCGCTATGCGCCATACCGGCTTTTTGAAAAATATATTTATGCACGGCTTTTTCATACGGCATCCTGGCTACATCCTCAATAATATATCCCAATAGCATATAACCGGAGTTGGAATAATCCCATTTAGTGCCCGGTGAAAACAAGAGCGGTTTATCTTTAAACAAAGCCATCATCTTTTGGCGGTCTGACGGTTTTACCACTTCGTTTTTCATGAACGCCTGGTCGCTGGTATAGCTGTAAATACCTGAAGTATGCGTGAGCAACTGTTCTATGGTAATGCTGTCTCCTTTTGGATAGCCCGGGAAATATTTACTAAGCTTGTCTTTTACGCCCAGCTTCTTTTCTTCCTGCAGCTTCATGATCACGGTGGAGGTAAACTGTTTGGTAATAGACCCTACCTGGAAAATACTGTTAGGATCGTTCCGGCTGCTGTCCGCTGCATGACGAAGCCCGTACCCTTTGTTCAATATGATTTTTCCATGATGAACCACCAGTGCGGACCCGTTGAATTGATATTGCGTGGTATATATATTCATCAATTCGTTTAGCTTAGCCGTGTCCTGGCTGAAAGCATATTGGAAAATTAAAAACGTAGCGGCAACTGCCAGGGATCTTTTCATGCTTGTTATTATTTTTTTGGAAAGTACAAATATAAGACAACCTAAATCTTATCAGGTATAAGCGGATATGATACAAACGGGTAAGCCCGCTGTTACCGCTCACTTATCAGAAGATTGGGGACACCCCGGCAAAACGAAAATCGGCAATGTCTCGGGGTGGATGTGGCGAATTTCCTTTTAAGACACTGGAGGAATGTACAAGTTGCGGGTGTGATAAATAGGGTGAATGTATTTCAGCTGCAATCAAGTAATAGTCGCTCTCTATTACCATCCCGTCTTGGCTGTCAGGCATTTTTCTGCTGGCTATTCTAGTTCTGAAAATTTATTTAATATTTCCATTGCTTTCTCTGCGTCTTTTTTATCTACAAAAATATGGTCATGATAAAATGCCGCTACCACGTTGCAACTTATTCCCGCTTCAGAAAGAGCGGTTGAAAATGCAGTGGTCAGGCCAACTGCCTCCAGGGAAGAATAAACAGCCAGCGTAATCCAGGAAGCGACAAATGAATAATCCAGGTTTAAACTGTCAGCTAATTCCTTTTTAATAACAATGGTATTTCCTTCCTCTTCCCTGAATAATAAAATAGTATCCTCCCTGGTAATTCTTGTAAAGTCATTGACGACGCAAAAAACATATTCACCAATATTAAGTTTTGGTGTCATTGTTTTAAGTAATTTATCCAGGTCTTTTTCGCCTTTCATTTTGTATAATTGGGTTCACTTATCCGGCGCTGTTTTTTATACTTACTGCCAGGCGGTGAAATAAACTCATTCTAAAAATGTCTCCCTCAATAATACGCAGCCTATATGCATGAAGCATTCCCTTTGCGGTCCCTGGTTATTTTACTTTCTGTATTTCTCCTCCAGCACAAAGTCGAAGAGGCCGGTATTGGGGAGTGAGTAAGCGGGTTGGTCAATTTTTGTTTTGAGGTGCAGCACGGAATCGTTGAGCAGCAGCACGGGAAATTTGTAAAAGCCCCCGCTATGCCGTACGTACAGTGTATCATGCAGCAGCTCTACCTGGCAATTGCTGCAACTGATCTGGTTGGAACTATAGGTTTTATCAGCATTAAGCCGGAGGTATTTTTGACCAGTTGCGGGTTCTGTCACCCATTCATCAGGTTTAAAGTCGAAGGTCTGCAGCCTGCTGGTTCTAACCCATGTACCTGTTAATGCAGCCGGCAGAGCATTCGTTGTAACAGGGAATCCATCACCCTTGCCAGCGGCGGGCAAATGCTCCTTCGATGTGCATCCATGGAAAAACAAGCAGGTAAAAGCTATAATGAGCAATCGTACCATAGTGAAAAGTTAATCAATTTTATGAAACATTATTATTCATTGCCGCTCAATCTTTTTATGAATTTTTTCTTCCCTGTCTTATTCCGGCAACGGGTGCATATACTAGCGCTTCTCAGCCGGTGTTCCGGGCAATTATTTTTGTTAGTAGAATCTGCTGGCCGGGACATCGTCTGTGAAGAGGTAAGGACACCCGGCGGGAAAGTAAAGACCGGCATTGAACAACACAGCGATAATAAAATGAAAACCAGTTTCCTTCTTTGTTGGGCCGGCGGGCCCAGTCCCTAAACCCGGTAGCTACCGGATCATTGTGTTGCTAAATATGGATGGCTGAGACACCCGGGTCCGCGCTTGATTTTTCGGCACATTCATTACCGTTGTTGCAGATGCACCGGTGTTGACATAATTATTTCACCATATCTGTTTCCCAGCGCAACAGTACATCAGCAACAGGTTTCGCTACTTTGTTTTGCAATAGTTCGGCCAGCGATGCGTCACTCAGCTTTACCTGTTCTGTTTGCAGGGTTTTCCATAACCGTTGAAAAACAGTTTTACCATCCGTATCATAGATAGTAGCGGCGGCGGCATGCCACCGGCATTGATACCACCCGTAATTCTGCGGATGCTGCTGTGCTATCTCAGCATATTTTTCTTCTAGCTCCTGCAGGCTGGTGTAGGTATAATTTTTTATACCGCCACCCACCACTATTTTCGGAAACAGGGTTAAAGCAGCTAATTGGCCCGGTTCTTTTTCAGCGATGTAGGTATGTAATAAAATATTACAGAATAATTCTCCCATCCATTTACGCTGCACCTGCAATTTCCCTTGGTTATGAAATGCATGTCCCAGTTCATGAATAGCCAGCAGATCAAAAAAAGCCTGCATACTAACAGAACTATCCCGCAGTCCATACACCTGCTTTGCCTGTTGGCGTATTTCTTCAGGCAGATCTTTTACAGCAAGAAGACTTCTCCAGAACTCATTATCCTCAGCCGCTATAATTAAAGTAGCATTGTCCGTATAATGCGGCATTCCATACACCGGGAATTTAGTATAGCTGCTCCAGTCAGCTTTACTGAGGATCAGTAAAGATACCGTTGGTTTAAAGTGTATGAGATCATTGTACCAGGTCATTACGTTTTCAACTCTTGTCGCGGTCTGCCTGGCTCTTTGTTCATGACCTTTGCTGAAATAGGTGGTTACTCCTGCGCCCTGCAATGAATCGAGCCTGGTATTATCCTGTGCATAGCCTGTAAAAAAGAAAATGGTCAAACTGTAAAGAAGAAAATAAGATTTCATGTTGTTTAATTTAAAAACAAAATTCAACAACCTGTGTGGGGGTAAATAGTACAAACACGACATTATAACCGCATGGAGCCCTGCAAACGCACCGGCGCCTGTTCCAATTCTTTTTCTATGATGCCGGGAGCGACACGGGCGAACTGTTTGAAGTCGCGGATGAAATGCATCTGGTCAAAATAGCCGCATTCATGAGCAATACTTGTCCAGCTTATAAGCGGAAAATTTTCGCGGAGACGATAAGCCTTTGAAAAACGAATGATGCGTGCAAACAATTTGGGTGGCAGGCCGATGCGTTGTTTGCATACCCGTTCAAATTGCCGGAGACTGAGACAGGACAGCGAAGCGATTTCTTCTATCGGCGTATTGCCATTATGTTTCATTAACTGCAACATGGCTTGGTCAAAGGGAAGAACAGGTTTGAGTGATTGCAAACGCTGCAACAGGAATTGTTCCACCACTTCTTTTATGGCGTCAAAATCCCCTGCTTCCTGTAGCTGCTGTTGCACCCTTTGCATGGCATTGCCGAAAATATCAGCGGCATTATAATTTCCATCCACCATCTCATGCAGGGAGAAACCCAGAAAGCGATACAAGCCACCGGGATGAAAACCCACCCGAACCGCTTTATGACTTTGGTTAATATCAATTTTAACGGGAGTTAATTGCGGACCCACGATCACACTGCGGGGCTGCAACACAAATCCCCCGGTATCATCAAACTGTACCTGTATCGGGTCATCAATATAAAAGAAGAGTGAGTTTTGCGGGGTGGGGGGATAAGGGATCACTACCGGGCCGGCTGATGCAGCCACCTTTACATCAATTACCATAATGCATTGAATAAACCCCCGGAGCAACGGATGCGGTATATAAAACTGTGTTTGCAATTTCAGAAAGTTAAAGAATATTATTGAATAGAAGAAGCCGCCTGGTTCAGCAACGAGTGTACACACTGACGTTTCTCAGCCGAAGCCTGGGCCGACAGCCTTTGGCAACCTTTAATGAAATTGGCGGTGCGATTCGATAGCTATCGGATCATTATGTTACTAAACACGGCTGGCAGACATCGCGAAGTAGAACACGGATCAGAGCAAAGAACAAGATTTGTTGTTAACGGAAGTTCAAATAATGTGGCGTGATATATTCAATGATCTCCGCCGCCATTATCTTCAATACAATTGAAAACCCTATAATAATCGTACTCGTGAAAAGAGAAAAGGGTAAGTTACCATTTTCGATTTCCTTGACTCCTTTTTCAAGCCAGGAAAAAACTTTACTGCAAAGAAAAACCAGTCCGACCAACAGCATTTCAAAAAAGAGAATAACCACAAAAAACTGCGCAGACTTGGCTGCGAGTGGCTGCGTGATGCCAGTGGACTGATTCTGTAACGTCTTAAAGGTTTGAAAAATAGCCGGCACTTCCGCTGTGGCAATAAATAGAACACCGAACAAAGTGCTGCACACAAAAATAACTTGGCTGTACTCAACGCCTCCAAAAGGCAGCTTTATCATTTTCAAACGGCGAAGCATCAATACCGATAAAAATAAAATGATCAATAGCTGTAATAAAAGGAACAGTATAGGTAATAGAATGGCTGGATTCAGAATAGGTTTCATTTTGGTCTAATTTTTTTCGTTTAATAAAGCGATATCCCAATATGATAAATTACGGTTGGCTTCCGGCACCTGACCCGGTTGAAATCCTTTACTTGTTGTCTCCCACAGGTAATAGTTGCGATTGTTGATGTTCATGGATAATCCATTTATTTCATCCTCATTTTCGAAATTTATGGCGATCATGGCATGTTTATAATATTCACTGCTTATCAAGGCGACTCTATAATTAAACTTCTTGAGAATACTATAAATGATTAAAGCACGGGTATCGCAATCGCCTTTGAGGTCGCTGATAAACTCTACCGGCGAGCGAATGCCAAATTTTTCATAGCCGATGCAGCAATCCCTGTTGCATTCCTCCAAATAGCGATATACGAATTCATCGTTGTATTTATCAGCATTGCAAGACTGGTCCAGCACAAGATAATAGGGGATCGACTGGACGCAAGACACTACCATTTCGGCAAAAGCTATCTCACTTAAATTATTTGCTTTTTTGATAGAGTCGAAAGCAGTATGTGCATGTTGCATTTTAGGCTGATCAGATATTTCGAGATACTCGTAAACCGGATTGAGCGTAGTTGTCAAACTCGTCAGTTCGAGGTTATCATGAGTAACTACTGAACTCCTGACATCGTTTGCTGAAACGGATAGAATAATGGAATAAGCAACGCTATCATAGTCTTTCCATGTAATAAAGTGACTGATCAGTGTATCCGGATTACCGTTTGCTGAAGTATCCTGGCGAATTGGTTCCCTCGTTGTTCTTAATGTATCGTATGACGGCCGCCAATCACGTTTCACAATTTCATTATTTCCGCTTCCCGATTTGAATGCGGCATAAATTGAAAAGCAAATAAAGAACAATAAAAGGAATGGGACAATCCGCGCTAGTAATGTAATCCCTAACGAGAGGATAAGCATTCCTAATCCGAACACTAACAGACCGAAAAAGAATTTCGGCCATATAATAAGACCCAGAAGTACAAGTGGCACCCACCACCACTGTGCACAACCCTCCACCGTAATCGCGTTTTTTACCGCACCTGTAGCAGTAGTTGCCCTTTTATAAGTTCTTCCAGTTGTAGGTTTTCTTATCTGTTCCCATGGACCCCAGAAAACTGTGCAGTCTTTATGGTAATGTTCTTTTCTAATGAAATCATTACCATTTTCTGTTTTTGTTTGCACCATGCCGGTTTCGCCGAAACACTCAGTCACTGTTTCGACGATTTCTTTCTCGTCAACCCTTAGGATGTAAGCAAAGAAGTCGCCTTCTAAAGTACCGAGGCTTTGCTTCTCGTGCTTCGTAATGTCGGTGAGAACGGGATTGATAATGCGGATTTCTTCCAAATGGAGATCATAAAGCTCCTCGCCTGTTGAAGTCGTTACTTTACATTTGACAGGTTGTGGCAGGGGGGATTTGAATAGATCAACCTGACTATAAGCCTTCTGAAAATGAAGTGGCGGATCAAAAGCGTGTATGTCCGATGTAGTAATGGTAGCCTCTGCGGAAACGGGATTTATTCTGTAAGTCACTTCTTTAAGCACTGACAATATGTTGTCATTTTCCTGTTCTGCCCAGTATTTAACGGAGAGGGCGCCTTTAATGTATATTTTTCGCTCCGTTTGAACTGTGGTTTTCTTTTCGTAGCTACGTTTATTTTTTGTGTTAGTATCCTTTGTGTCTCCTGTCGCCGCATCTGCTTGTCTTGTTTTTTCTTCTGCCTTCCGGTATTCATCATATACATGCCTGCTAATCTCATTAAGCAAAATTTCATAAGCCTCGTTAATTTCCTTCATTTTTTCCTCAGCATTCGTATCTCCAGGATTTTTATCCGGGTGATGCTTCATTACCAACTTGCGGTAGGCAGCTTTTATTTCTTCTTTTTGTGCATTTTTACTGACGCCAAGAATATTATAATAGTCTTTGTTAGGATCCATAAAAGTTATTCGCCGCTGAATTTCTTTAGAAAATCAGATTGTGTCTGAAACGATGGTTGCTCTTTCCTTTTTTCATTAAACGGAGGATCCACAAATACAGTGTAACTGGTCCGGTCAAGGTTGAAACTTTCTTTAAATATTTTCGTGTATTGTTTGGAAAAAGCACTGTATTCTTCCGATATCATTTTCCGTTCCCAATCATGTTTAAGTTTGTAATAGGTGTCATTGTTTGAAATGGAGTATATCAAGTAGCCAGGAAAAAGGAACAAGATGATCATGGCGGTGCAAATTATCCACGGAAGCGGATAGTGAGATACTGTTTTTATTCTATAAAGGAGAAAGTCTGACCGTTCTATCCTTAGCTTCGCTACGGCGAAATTATCGGCTTGGGAGGCCTTTATTTCGGACAATTCGATATTAAGATTTTGAATTCGTTCATTAATAGCCGGCGTGGCATACTTCTGGTAACGACTCCGATAAAACACAAGTGCCTGCTGAATCTTTTGTACGTCGGCATTGTTTAGCGATTCAATCTTTTGCCTATAGCTGTTAAATATGACATCCCTATGGGCTTCAACCTTTGGCTCAAGGTACACACGGAAGACAAATATTTCGACAGGCTTTGCAATCAGGAAGGCCATAAAAACAACAAAGCCTACACGTACAATATTCGTAATCCTTATTTTTTTCCACCAGGGCACTTCCTCTGCCTTTTTATCAACAAAAACCTGTTTGGAGAAAGTATTTAATAAGAATATGTATATAAACACGAATAGAAGTGAAATGAATGTAGACAGCAGCGCTTCGACTTGCGGCACATGGAACAACATTTCTGTTGCATAAAAAATCGAACAAATGGTTAGCAAGAGAATCAGCACAATTATTATTGCAGCGATATAGAATTTCAGTAGTGAGCCAGAGGAGGCTGAAAATTAAACGGTGTCAAAGTCCTTAAATAAGAGGCACTGTAAAAACACGGTACAATGAAAAAAAAAGAAAAACCGTTAGAGTTCGATTACAAATAGGTAAAAA
>JAATGJ010000146.1 GCA_015654695.1 Chitinophagales bacterium
AATGGCGAGACAGCCACCACCTGATCCCGCTACAGCATTTTCAAATTTTGCATTTTCCTGCCTGTCGGTTGCGTGATCCTACTGTAACGCTCCCAAATCTCCCTTGCCGCCTGTCCCGGTTTCAAATACCCAGTTGGCAGATTGGATGATATTGTCGTTGAATTCATCATTCCATAACAAATCATAACCGCTGTATGCCGCCGGTGGCAGTACCGGCGTAGTAACGGGTGGAATTACGGGCGGGTTAACAGGAGGAGCGGGATCAAGTACGGGTGATTTTTTGCAGGACAATATAACCAGGACAACAAGTGTCAATAAGTAACGTGCTTTCATATGGGCAATGTTGATCATGATGTCCATAAAAATAGCTAATTATATTAAAATATACCCATCGTCATCCATCAATTCTGCCAATTAGCAAATGGATTTCATTAAACATTTACAACAGGCTATGCTGAATACACCTTCAGATTAATGATTTGAGTTGTTAAATCTATTGTCCCAATTCCCCACACTTGAAGCGTATTCATCCAGGTATAGTTTTTATAAGAGCTAAACAAGGTTATGTTTTCTCTTAAGTCAGAAATACGGCTGTCTTTTCGCGGGATACAAACACCATCAGCTTTTAAAGAAATTTTCTGTCCGTCTTCTGTAGTTATTTTTGCATGAACGTCAAGTTCCATACGACCGTCCGGGCGTACCCGAAGATAGTCAACACCCTTGACCATGCCTTTTAGTTTTTCACCGGTCGCAGGTCCTTCGAAGTATGCATCGCAGCGGACACCTCCTGGTGGCATTGCCACTTTTCCTGCCATCACTTCCTCTATACTGGTTCCATACTCAGTGAATCCAGCAGGGTTTAGGGTACACTCATATAACAGTTCCCCTATTTCAATTTTGCTCATGGTATTTTATTTTTTTTGTCTGCCTGGCCGGTTTTCGGCTCATCTTGTTTATTGACAATAAATATTAACTGTTGAAATATTTTATAAAGACATACCACCTGACGCTTCAATTCGCTGACCAGTTATCCATTTTGCATCATCGGTACATAAGAATGCAATTATACCCCCTATGTCATCTGCCTGTCCAATACGCGGAATTGCAGTAATTGATTTAAGATACGCCTGCACTTGCGGGTTATCTCTTGTATTGCCACCACCAAAATCCGTGGCGATTGCACCCGGCGCGACAATATTGGCTCTAATATTTCGACCTCCTAATTCTTTGGCTAAGTATTTCGTAAATGTTTCAACAGCAGATTTCATAGATGCATAAGCGCCTCTGCCTGCGAAAGTAACACGGGTTAAGCCCGTAGAAATATTAACGATACCGCCATCGTAATTTAAAATGGGTAATACTTTTTGTGTAAAAAAGAAAACTCCTTTAAAATGAACATTCAATAATTCATCAAATTGTTCTTCGGTAGTTTCTGCAAATGATGGACTATGTAAGCCAAAGCCGCCATTGTTAATTAAGAAATCAATTTTTTCAGCATTAAACTCTGATTGTAATGATTTTTGTAATCCTGCTATAAAACCATCAAAGCTTCTGACATCTGCGACATTGAGCTGCATCGTTGTTGCTTTTTGCCCAAGTGCCTGAATTTCTTTTGCCACTTCGTCCGCGGCATTTCTGTTGCTATTGTAAGTTAGTACAACATCAAGTCCTTTTTTAGCGATACTTAAAGCCATATCTTTTCCAAGACCACGACCTCCGCCAGTTACTAATGCAATTTTACTTTTTGTCATCCCGGTTTATTTTTTATTTATTATGCAAACTTATGAACCATTTGATATACTTTTGATACCGATATACAAAAGGATACCACATGACTCAAAAACAACTGGAAGAAAAAATAAAATATTTGCAAGACTTTCACACTGCAATAAATGGAAAGTGGAAATTGTCAATTCTTATTTCAATAAATCACGGAAAAAACAGGTTCAGGGATATCCAGGCCAATATTCCTAAAATAACAAACCGGGTTTTATCCAAGGAGCTGAAAGACCTGGAAGCCAACCAAATGATTACAAGAACCGTTTACGATACTATTCCTGTTACGGTTGAATACAAAGCGACTGAGTATTCCTTAACAATAAAGCCTGTAATTGAAATGATGACAGCATGGGGCAAGAAACATAGAAATAAAATATCAGGAAAATCAATTTAAAAAAGTGCAAACACAAAACATTGATTTGGCGAGCAGAAGGACCGGATGTTGATTAATTCCCCAATGTTTAAAGCCCTGACCGTCGTACTTCGTTATAAAATCTCCTCAATGTATTCTTCAGTATTTCTCAACTGGAATCGAACCATATCAACTATTCTTCCACAATGATTTGAATATCGTAGCCAAAAAAGGAAAAACTGATTCAAACTAAAAAAGGCTTTAAGTACAATGACTTAAAGCCTTTTCTAATATAAGTGCCCAGGACTGGATTCGAACCAGCACATCCTTGCGAACGCTGCCACCTGAAGGCAGTGCGTCTACCAATTTCGCCACCTGGGCTCGTCCCGGTTTTTATCAGCAGGGCGTGCAAATATAAGCGACTATACGGAAACATTAAAATCTCTCAACGCATCATTCAAACTCGTTTTCAGATCAGTGCCTGGATTCCTTTGGCCAATGATCAATGCGCAACCAACACCATATTCGCCTGCCGGAAATTTTTTGGTATAAGAGCCGGGGATCACGACACTTCTGGCCGGTACCTTTCCTTTCATTTCTACGGGCTCGCTGCCACTTACATCAATGATCTTCGTTGATTGAGTTAATACTACATTGGCGCCAAGCACTGCTTCCTTTTCTACCCTTACACCTTCCACTACTATACAGCGGCTGCCAATAAAGCAACCATCCTCAATAATTACCGGTGAAGCCTGCAATGGTTCCAGTACTCCGCCAATGCCTACTCCGCCACTCAGATGAACTCCTTTACCTATCTGCGCACAACTGCCAACAGTAGCCCATGTATCCACCATGGTTCCTTCGTCCACGTAAGCGCCGATATTTACATACGATGGCATCAGCACCACATTCCTTGCCAGGTAAGCCCCATATCTTGCCACGGCATGTGGTACTGCACGAACACCCAGGTCTTTGTAGTTTTTCTTCAGCAGCATTTTATCATAAAACTCAAATGGTTCCATATTCCATGTCTTCATCGGCTGAATACCGAAATACATCAGTATCGCCTGCTTTACCCATTCATTCACCTGCCAGCCGCCTTCAGCGCCAGCCGAAGGGTCCGTTGGTGATGCTACCCGTAATCTTCCTTTATCCAGTTCTTCAATGATAACATGCACGGCATCGCTGTATTTATTTTCTTTTAACAGCTCACGGTTGGCCCATGCTTCCTGTACCAGTTCTTTCATTTCGTATAATTTGCTGCGAAAATAGTCAATAGTAAATGGTGAATTGTCAATGACGGCTACAAATTATTCCGCGGACTGCAATATTCGCAATTGACTATACATTAGTCATCAAAATAATCCGCAACTTTGTAAATTATGAATATCGGTTTTGACGCAAAAAGAGCTTATCACAACGGTACCGGGCTTGGACATTACAGCCGGACATTGATACGTTCATTATCGGAGTATTACCCGGAACACCAGTATTATTTATTTAATCCAAAAAAATCAGGCAGGTTTAACCTGCAAGCTGAAAACATACATGAGGTGAGGCCGCAAAATTTTCCTTCCACTTTATTTCGTTCGGCATGGCGCAGTCGCTGGGTAAAAACCGATCTCAAAAAATATAAGATTGATCTGTACCATGGACTTAGTCATGAGATACCTCTCGGCATTGATAAAACAGGCATTAAATCCGTTGTTACTATTCATGACCTGGTGCATGAGCGTTATCCTGAACAATATAACCCTGTTGACGTAAGGATTTATTCCAGGAAATTCCGCTATGCCTGTGAACATGCACGGAAAGTAATTGCCATCAGCGAACAAACAAAGAAAGACATTATTGATTTTTACAAAACACCGGAGGAAAAAATTGCTGTTTGTTACCAGAGTTGTAATCCTGCTTTTGGCAAAGAAGTAAGTGAACAGGAAAAGGAAAGGGTGAAAAAAATGTATGGATTGCCGGATAAGTTCTTTTTATATGTCGGCTCCATAATTGAGAGAAAGAACCTGCTGAATATTTGCAAAGCTATGTTCCTGCTGCGCAATGAAACAGGTATTCCATTAGTAGCTATCGGTGACGGTACCCGGTACAAGCAACAGGTAAAAGATTATATTATGCAAAACGGATTAGGTAAAAGGGTTATCCTGCTTTCGGAAAATCCCTCTGCGAAATCCTCAAAGGCGTTTCAATCCGCGGCTGATTTCCCGGCCATTTACCAGTCTGCCATCGCGATGATCTACCCTTCTTTTTTTGAAGGGTTTGGTATCCCGGTGCTGGAAGCATTATGGAGCAGGTTGCCGGTTATCACTTCTAACGTATCTTGCCTGCCGGAAGCAGGCGGCGAGGGAGCTTATTATGTCAATCCCGGCAACGCAGAAGAAATAGCTGAAGGGATGAAGCGGATGTATAGTGACAAAGAACTGGTGGCAACCATGAAAGAGAAAGGCTGGCTTCATGCGCAACGCTTTACACAGCAAAAAAGTGCGGAGACGGTAATGAATGTGTATAAAGGACTCACCTGAATCCTTTCTTCCGGAATTTTCGGGAACTTTGACAAAGAGTGGCGCAGGAGAGTTCCTTTACGCATACTATAAACCCGAATTTTAAATTTAAGGTTAGCTATTATGAATTTTGAAAAAGATATTGAGCAATGCCTGTTCGTATTAAGAGAAGGCGGTATTATTATTTATCCTACAGATACAGTGTGGGGTATTGGCTGTGATGCCACCAATGAAAAAGCAGCGGAACGGATTTATAAATTGAAGAAACGTACCGACAGCAAGGCGATGATCGTACTGGTAACAGAAGAACGGGACGTGTTGCAATATGTGGCGAACCCTGATCGCAGGGTGTTTACATACCTGGAAGAACAGGTAACAAAACCTACTACCGTAATATATAAAGGCGCCATCGGGTTAGCAGAGAATATAATTGGCAAGGATGGCAGTATTGCTATGCGGATATGCAATGATGAGTTTTGCCGGAATCTTATTAAAAGGTTTCGCAAACCTATTGTATCCACTTCTGCTAATATAACCGGGCAGCCGGTTGCGAATATATTTGCTGATATCAGCGTGGATATAAAGATCGGTGTTGACTATATTGTCAACTATCGCCAGGACGATACTACCGTTGCCGAACCTTCTACGTTGATCAAATGGAATAAAGATGGCACTACTACTGTTATAAGACCCTGACCCTTGTACCTTGCACCTTGCTTCCTTGTAGCTTCTCCCTCTTATCTTTGCCCTATTTATGGAAATCAGTTGTACAGAAAAAGAATTGCTTTTATTGAATAAGATCGCCAATGCAGCTGATGCGCTGGGAGTGGAAACGTATTTGATTGGTGGTTTTGTAAGGGATAAGCTACTTGGCAGGCTAACAAAAGATGCGGATATAGTTTGTGATGGAGATGGTATTGAACTGGCAAAAGCTGTGGCAAAACAATTTGATCCTGTTCCTCATGTCAATTATTTTAAAAACTTCGGTACTGCTCATATCAAAGTAGATATTTCAAACAATAATGACTCTCCAAAAGCCCCCTCTCCAGGAGGAGAGGGGGTTGAGGGTGAGGTTATAGATGAGGCCGCCACTTTCGACATCGAATTCGTTGGTGCCCGGAAAGAAAGTTACAATTTCCATTCCCGTAAACCGGATGTAGAACCCGGCACATTGGAAGATGATCAGAAAAGAAGGGACTTTACGATTAATGCATTAGCCATCAGTTTAAACAAAAAAGATCATGGTAAACTGGTTGATCCTTTCAACGGGTTAGGTGATCTTGAAAATAAAATAATCAAAACGCCGCTCGATCCATTGCAGACTTTCAGCGATGATCCTTTGCGTATGATGCGCGCCATCCGTTTTGCAACACAGCTTGGTTTTGTTATTGAAGAAAAAACATTACAGGCAATTAAAGATGATGCACACCGCATCAGTATCATTTCGCAGGAAAGAATTACAGAAGAACTAAATAAGATCATCGCATCTCCCAAACCTTCGGTTGGGTTTGATCTTCTATATAAGACAGGTTTGCTGCATATTATTTTTCCGCAAATTGTTGACCTCGCGGGAGCAGAATACAAAGATGGGCATGGTCATAAGGATAATTTTTATCATACCCTGCAGGTCTTGGATAATTTGGCGCAGCACTCTGATGATATATGGCTGCGCTGGGCGGCAGTTTTACATGATATAGCAAAACCTGTCACCAAGAAATTTGAAGAAGGTCATGGCTGGACATTTCACGGGCATGAAGTAGTAGGGGGAAGAATGGTGCCAAAGATTTTTGGAAAGCTGAAGCTGCCGCAAAACGAAAAAATGCGGTTTGTCAGGAAAATGGTGGAATTGCATTTGCGGCCCATTAGTTTGACCAAAGATAATATCACGGATTCCGCCATCCGGCGTTTATTATTTGATGCAGGAGAAGATTTTGATTCACTAATGATGCTCTGCGACGCGGATATCACTTCAAAGAATAAACAGAAAGTAAAAAGGTTCCTGGATAATTTCCAGGTAGTAAGGCAGCGCTGCAAAGAAGTGGAAGAAAGCGATCATATGCGTAGCTGGCAGCCGCCTATTGACGGGCAAAAGATCATGGATATGTTCGGGTTGCCGCCTTCCAAACCAGTGGGCATTCTCAAAAATGCGTTGAAGGATGCCATGCTTGACGGCGAGATACCCAATACTTATGAAGCGGCCCATGAATTTCTGCTGGCAAAAGCAGGTGAAATGGGTTTAAAAACAATAAAATCTTAGATTTGCTTATGGCTATTTTAAAATTCAGGATATATTTAGAAGAGGACGAAAGTGTTTACCGGGACGTGGTTATCCGTCACACACAATTTTTCCAGGATCTGCATGATGCAATATTGAAAGCATACGAGTTCGACAATAAGCACAAAGCTACTTTTTATCGCAGCAATGATCACTGGCTGCGTGGCCGGGAGATCAGCCTGGAAAAATATGATAAGGAGTATAAAGTGGCGCCATTGCTCATGAGCGAAACAACGATCGGTTCGGAGATCCGCGATCCCAACCAGAAGTTTATTTACCAGTATGATTTTAATAAGAACTGGGCCTTTATGGTAGAGCTGATCAATGTATCAAAAGAAGAAAATCCCAAGCTCAGTTACCCGGCAACAGTACGAACAGAAGGTATTGCCCCAAGCCAGTATGGAACGAAAGGTTTGCTCGGGCCCAAGTTTGCAGATGTAGAAGAAAAGTATGATCTGACACAGGGCGCTGAAGGGTTTGGCGTAGAAGGTGCGGGAGGCGAAGAGGAAGAAGACCTTAGCCTGGGCGCTGAAGGTGGAGCGGCAGAAGAAACGACCGGGGAAGAGGAAGTATAAATAGGCTGTTTAGCTAATAGCATCGAATTACTATATTGATATAATTGCCCCGGTCCCGCTTCAGGCGAGACCGGTTTTTTAATAAAAAGACCTTAGTGAAAAGAAATAAAACAATAGTTGTTATGGCCGGGCCAACAGCGGTGGGTAAAACAACTCTTGCTATTGAAGTAGCCAAACATTTTCAAACAGAAATAATTTCCGCTGACAGCCGCCAGTGTTTTAAAGAACTCAATATTGGTGTAGCGAGACCGTCGGAAGAAGAATTACAACAGGTGAAGCATCATTTCATTGCTTCTCACTCTGTAAAAGATGAGATCAACGCCGCTTTCTTTGAAAAGTATGCTTTGGAAAAAGCGAATGAATTATTTCAGCAACATGATATGGTGGTCATGGTAGGCGGTACGGGTTTATACATCAAAGCTTTTTGCGAAGGGCTGGATGAGATACCGGCTGTTGACCCTGCCATGCGGGATAATATCATAAAAAGCTATGAAGAAAAAGGGTTGGCATGGTTACAGGAAGAGTTACAGCAAAAAGACCCTGAGTTTTACAAAGCAGGGGAGATACAAAACCCGCAGCGGATGATGCGGGCACTGGAAGTAATTGAATCAACCGGCCAGTCTGTTTTACATTTCCGCAAAGGCAAAAAAACCAACCGGGATTTTGATATCATTAAAATCGGACTGGAATTACCCAAAGAAAAATTGCATGAGAACATCCATACAAGAGTTGATAAAATGATGGAAGCAGGATTGGTTGAGGAAGTGAAAAGCTTACAGCCATTTAAACAACTCAATGCTCTGCAGACCGTAGGCTATTCGGAGATATTCGCCTATTTGGAGGGAATTATTTCCTTAGAAAAAGCTGTTGAACAAATTAAAACCAATACCCGGCAATATGCCAAGCGGCAGATGACCTGGTTCCGGAAGGATGAGAATATACAATGGTTTTCTCCATGGCGGGGAAAAGAGATCATTGAATATGCTGCTGATGCTTATAATAAAAACGAAATAAAAAAAGATTGACGATGATAAATCACCTGCCAACCTTTCAATTTTTTAATCAAGCAAATACTCAAGCCCATTATCTCAAAAACAATAGCTCCCTGTACTTGGGCAGGTACCATTCTTTATCATCTACCAGTATTTCCAGCTTGTCTGCATGGTAGCGTATATCATCAAAAAATTTATCTTTCACCTGGCTTTGATAAGCGATAGCTTTTGTTCGGGTGCTGCTCATAGCATTACAGGTCTTTCTTGCTTCGATCATTTTTTCTACCAGGTCGCTGGCTTTATTGATGTGCTCGGATATCTTGTCAAGAATTTGTTTTTGATTACTGTATGCGGATTCAGGCAAGCCGGCATCCTTTAGTCCACGGATATTAGTACTGAGTAAATTCTGGTAGCGTATAGCAGGAGGTAAGATATGGCTGGTAGCCAGTTCGCCCATAATGCGGCTTTCGATCTGCACTTTCTTGATATACTTTTCCAGTTCTATCTCATGTCTTGCTTCCAGTTCTTCGTGGGTATATATTTCATTGCTTTCAAATAAAATTTTGGCTTTATCGGTTACCATCGCATCGAGTGCAAGCGGGGTGGTCTTAACATTGGGCAATCCTCTTTTTTCCGCTTCCTTTTCCCAGGATTCGCTGTAGCCATCACCTTCAAACAATACTTTTTCACTGGCCACAATGTATTCGCGTATCACATGCATGATAGCGATCTCTTTCTTTTCCCCTTTCCCGATCAGCGTATCTACATCTTCTTTGAATTGCTTCAGTGTTTCCGCCATGATGGTGTTCAGTACCGTCATCGGGTTAGCACAATTGGCCGAAGAACCTACCGCACGGAACTCGAATTTATTACCGGTAAAAGCAAAGGGCGATGTACGGTTGCGGTCAGTATTATCCATCAGCAATTCAGGAATGCTTTTGTGAATGTCAATCTTCAGCATGCTTTCATCCTGTTCATCAAATTTGACACTGACCCTTTCTTTTACATCATTCAATACTTTGCTCAGGTATTGCCCGATGAATACAGAGATGATAGCTGGCGGCGCTTCGTTGGCCCCCAGGCGATGATCATTAGGCGCTGAAGCGATAGAGGCTCTCAGGATATCGGCGTAGTCATGCACCGCTTTGATCGTATTCACAAAGAAAGTAAGGAACATCAGGTTGGTCTTCGGTGTTTTGCCGGGAGCCAGTAAGTTCACTCCTGTATCCGTAGCCATACTCCAGTTATTATGCTTACCGCTGCCATTGATACCTGCAAATGGTTTTTCATGCAGCAATACCCGCAGTTTATGACGGCGGGCTACACGATCCATGATGTCCATCAATAAAGAGTTATGGTCAACAGCTACGCTTACTTCTTCAAAGATGGGGGCGCATTCAAACTGTGCAGGCGCTACTTCATTATGTCTTGTACGAAGCGGGATACCAAGCTTATAACATTCAGTTTCAAAATCCCTGATATAGGCATACACCCTTTCAGGAATGGAGCCGAAATAATGATCTTCTAATTGCTGGTTCTTGGCTGAGTTATGTCCATAAACAGTTCTGCCGGTCATTACCAGGTCAGGACGTGCATTGAACATGGCTTCGTCCACCACAAAATATTCCTGCTCCCAGCCAAGAGTAGGGGTGACGCGGCTTACATTTTTATCAAAATAATTACATACATCTACTGCCGCTTTGTTCAATGCTTCCAATGCTTTCAGCAGCGGAGCTTTATAGTCCAATGACTCCCCTGTATAAGAAACGAAGATCGTAGGGATACATAATGTTTTGCCATTGCCGATCTCCATGATAAAAGCCGGCGAGGAGGGATCCCATGCAGTATAACCCCTTGCTTCAAATGTAGCGCGAAGACCCCCGCTTGGAAATGAAGAAGCATCCGGTTCCTGTTGTATCAGTGCATCTCCTTCAAACTGTTCGATAGGCGTGCCGTCGCTTTTTATGGTGAAAAATGAATCATGTTTTTCTGCAGTAGTTCCTGTAAGAGGCTGAAACCAGTGGGTGAAGTGTGTAACCCCTTTGCTTTCTGCCCATGAACGGATGCCGCTGGCTATCTGGTTAGCAATAGCCCGGTCAATTTTCTGACCTGATTTAATAGAACTCAATAAACTTTTATACCCCTCATCGCTTAAAAACTCCCTGGCAATTTTCAGTGTGAATACATTGCTGCCGAATATGGCGGTTATTTTAGGTGTGTTGGCTACTTCAATATTATCGTTAGCAGTCAGGTTTTTTAAAGCTTGAAATCTAAGTGACATAATAGTTAACTTTTGGCAAAGAAAAAAAATCCCTTCCATATTACTACGGAAGGGATGGAATACTTATTGACAATAAATACATCTATAACATAACAGGCAAGGCATGCCTTGTCTCTATGCTTTCACTGATTTTACTGTTTTAATAATACGTGCAGCAACTTTATAAGGATCGGCGGCGGAATTAGGGCGACGATCTTCCAGGTAGCCTTTCCATCCATTGGCAGGAACACCTACAGGAATACGAATAGAAGCGCCACGGTCAGAAACGCCGTAACTGAAATCCATGATGCTGGCTGTTTCATGTTTACCGGTCAAACGCAGATGGTTGTCGGCTCCATATACATCAATATGTTCTTTGACGACAGGACGGAAAGCTTCACATACTTTGTCAAAGATCGCTTTGCTTCCTGCAGTTCTCAATAAAGTATTAGAGAAGTTTGCATGCATACCGCTGCCATTCCAGTCAAGTGACCCGAGTGGTTTGCAATGCCAGTTGATAGATACACCATATTTTTCACCAATTCTTTCAAGAAGATAACGGGCTATCCATATCTGGTCACCTGCTCCTTTTGCTCCTTTAGAAAATATCTGGAATTCCCACTGACCGGTAGCTACTTCAGCATTGATACCTTCTACATTTAATCCTGCTTCGAGACAAACGTCAAGATGTTCTTCAATGATATTACGTCCGTATGCATTAGCGGCGCCTACTGAACAATAATAAGGTCCCTGCGGACTGGGAAAACCGCCAGCCGGAAAACCTAAAGGCCTGTTTGTTTTATTATCCCAAAGAAAATATTCCTGTTCAAAACCGAACCAAAAATCATTGTCATCATCTTCAATTAAAGCGCGGCCATTTGATTCATGCGGTGTACCATCGGAATTTAATACTTCACACATTACTAAATAAGCGCTCTTGCGCTGAGGATCCGGAACGACATACACGGGTTTCAATAAGCAATCAGATGAGCCGCCGGGGGCCTGTTCGGTAGAAGAACCGTCAAAACTCCAGTTGGATAAATCTGCTACTTTGCCGCTAAATTCTTTTTCAATTTTTGTTTTACTGCGAAGACTCTGGGTGGGCTTGTAACCATCGAGCCAAACATATTCTAGCTTTACTGCCATAATTTTAAGGTGTTGTTTTTTTTCTGAATAAATTAAGAATACTTTGCAAGTTTAGCGAAATAAAAGCAAAATAGAAGGCAGGCGTTCAAAAAAAGTCAATAATTTTTAACTAACAACCATTATTTAGCTGAGTTATGCAAAAATTATTTAGATTATCGTTTTATTTAATTTAAAAAATCCCTTTCAACAACGGCTGACTCGCATATATAAGTCGGAGCTATGCCTGAAGAAATGATCCGTGTCTGGTAGTCCTGTGGAAGCAAATTGCCGGTAAGAACAAGCACTGTGTCCAGGCCAAACTTATTGCCTCCCAGTATATCGGTATGAAGTGTATCTCCTATCATCAGCACATCTCTTTTGGTAATCTCCGGATGATCCTTGATGATATGTTCCCATGCAAACATGAATATTTGTGAATCGGGTTTGCCGAAACGAATGAATTTTTTCCCGGTTATTTTTTCCACCATCCAGGCCAAACCGCCAATAGCAATGCCCACATCTCTTTTTGACATAGGGTAAGCCCCGTCAGGGTTGGCAATAATGGCGGGTATTGTTCTGCGCCGAAGCAGGTTGACAGCTTTATTTAATCCATCCATCCAATCAAATCCTTCATCGTCCAATAAAACAAGGGCTGTGATATCATTGATATTATCCTCGTTCATTTGTTGTAATGGTAATGTATTAAGACCGGGATGTTCTATGTAATGTGCAGATTCTTCCGTTCCCAGGTAGGCTATCAATCCCTTTTTTACTTTCAGGTCAAGGAATTCTTTGGCCAGCATACCCGAAGAGATGATCTTACCAGGTGTAATTTGATGCAGGCCTTCTTTATGATAATAATCCGCCAGCAGTTCAGGGCTACGGCTGGCATCATTGGTGATGATGTAATAAGTCTTCTTTTGTTCGTTCAGCCAGTCGAATGTTTTTTCGATGCCGGGTATAAGCCCTTTATACGTTTTAATAACACCGTAAGCATCAAAAAAGATGATCTTGTAGTTTTCCAGCAATGATTTAAAATTTGTCATAGCTTATTGTTTTGGCTGCCGTCAAACATTATTATCATCATTCCCTGATCTTTAAATGGTCAATGATCTTTTCCGGGTTGAAGTCTTTATCCACAGAGGGAAGATATATCTCTAATGCCTCCGCCTGCAGTTTTTTTGCATACTGTTCATGGAAAAAATAATTACCGTTCCTGATCACATAATTCAAAATAAAGAAACGGTATACTTCCCGCAGGAAACGAATCTCATCAGCGATAAAGGGGTTTATTTTATGGTACTCGCTTAAGAAGAGCAGGAACCTGTCTTCCATCATCGGGCCTATGAGGTAACTGAAAACCGTTTTATCACCCGCATCGCTTACTACGCGGCTGAAAAAATAAAAATCAAGCATCCGGCTGCTCATGCGGAACCAGTCATAGTCCCATCGGCTGAACAATTCAAAATTGTCAACGACTGAAAAATTACCAATATTCCAGTCAATGAAAACCGGTATAGTTTCAAAACTGCCCGCATTGCATTTATTCCTGTTTTTTAAAAACTGTTCACAATGATATTTTATCAGCTCTGACTGTTCTTTATTTCCAAACTTCTTTTCATTTTTCTCCAGTTGTTCAAGCAGTGTATATATATCTGTTCTTAATGTCTTGCTGCTTTTTGGCAAAACATTGCGGATCCGGCTGCAGGCCAGGTGAAACTTACCAATCTGCTTTCCAAAATTCCGAATATGTCCTTCCTGTAACCTGGCGGGCATCCGTTGCATGACCCGGCTGGGATTATAAAAAACCACCCATGCATCTATAGTTCCTTTTCTGTACCTATAAGTATAGACCCTGTTATTCTTCAATAAACTTTTCGCCAGCAGGTTTTCGAAGGGATACAACAGGTTATTACTGAGAGAATGAATGATACGATGATCTTCTTTAAAATGTTCATATTTACCGAAAGTAGAAATCTTCGCTATAATAAAATCCTCATCCTGGAAAGTGATCTTATAGACACGATTGGTAGAAACCATCGGGCTGATATCTTCTATCACGTTTATCGTTCTCGAAGGGTCGTATCCTTTCCATGCCGCTCTTATGATGTCCGTATAATTGATCATGTAAGGAGGGTTGGAGGGTTGGTTTTATTTTTTCCTGAAAAGATAGTAAATATCTTCTCCCAATCTGTCTGCGCCAACATCGGTATCACAAGCAGGGGGATGATGATACTACGGTAACGTACAATAGCTCCAAGATTATTGACGCTGAAACCAATGGCCAGCAAAATCGAAAAGGAAAGAAAAAGACAAAGCCAGATGGCATTCTTTGAGACCGCCCCGTTCTTTTTCCTGAAAAAAATAAATAATATAAATAACAACAATAGCAGGTTTATTTCCAGTGATGCAGCAAGTGTTAGCAAGTCGCGGACATCAGTAGGATAGGGTCGCAGAATGGAAAGTGTTATAGCTTGTGGAGTGTTTTTAAAAAAACTCGAAGCTGTCGGCTCCAGTTTTTTAATAGGTATGGTGGATCCACCGCCTTGTAATTGCAGAAACGCTAATTGTTTGTTGACAACTGCCTGGGGAAAATCAAATCTTGGGTTAATATACCGGGCGTTAAAAAATACGATCCCGAAAAAAAAGTAAACAGATGCAAAAATAAACAACCCATATTTTGGCCAACGGCTTGCCAGCAGCCAGGCAAGTACAGCCGGTACTACCAAAACCAATAAGAAATTCCGCAGCACAAGCAATATAGCAAGACCTGACAGAATGCTAAGCCACCTTTTTACTGAATATCTTTTTTCTTTCCAGCCAAAATATAAATGATAAATGATAAGGCTGATAGCCAGGAAGATCAGGCCCTCTTTATGAAGTCCGCTGGTCCAGTAGATAAAAGAAGGTATGATAAACGCCGAAAGCATTAATGCCTGTCTTTTGCCCGGGAAAAGGTCCTTCATTACCCGGTAAACGGCAATAGGTCCGAACAAAGAAATAAAGGAAAAGAAAATAATGTTGACATAATAATGCCCGAAGCTAAGGATATCAAATATGGAAAGCAGTTTAACGAATATGTTTCCTTTCAGATCGTTCCAGTAAGAGTCGGAAGATCCGAAAAAATTTCCAACACCATCGGGGTAAGGGTCCCTGAAAAGATTGGTAAGGTAATATTGCGGATGGGTGCGTAATAATTCATATTCCGTTATCCCCAAATGATGATAGCCCCATGTATCCACCATTTGCGCCAGGTTGCCATAGTATATTCCCATCCATCCATAGAAAATGCCTGCCATTACTTTCAGCAGGAAAAGTATCACCAGTTGTGAATTGCTCAATCCTGAGCGGGTAAAAAATTTAACCCGTGTAACTAACCAGGCAAACAATACAAGATAAAAGACAAAAAGAAGGTACTCCAAACAGGATGGGTTTTAACATTGCAAAATAGGCATTATTATCAGAAGTCAGATGCCAGATGCCGTAAGTGAAAAAGTTCGGGTATCTTACCTGAGGCTTCTTACCTCATACCTCATATTTCCTTAGCTTTGCATCTTCTTATTTTACCAGGTTCACAAATTATTTTCATGGAAGTAACAGTAAAGACAGCACGGCAACTCAGGCTGACAGAACAGGAATTTGAATTAATAACGCAAAAGCTTGGACGTACTCCCAACTTCAATGAACTCTGCGCTTTTTCTGCTATGTGGAGTGAGCATTGCAGTTATAAAAATTCCATTAAGTGGCTAAAGACATTGCCAAGAGAAGGGGGAAGAATGCTGGTAAAAGCCGGTGAAGAAAATGCAGGGTTGATGGATATAGGCGACGGACTTGGCGTAGTATTTAAAATTGAATCGCATAACCATCCTTCCGCTATCGAACCCTTCCAGGGTGCGGCAACTGGTGTAGGTGGAATTCACAGGGATATTTTTACCATGGGTGCAAGGCCGATAGCCGCACTGAATTCTCTTCGTTTTGGAAATTTAGAGGAAGATAAAACGCAGCATTTACTTTCAGGCGTAGTACATGGCATAGGTCATTATGGAAATTGTTTTGGTGTACCTACTGTCGGGGGAGAAATCTATTTTGATCAGTGCTATCATACTAACCCACTGGTAAACGCAATGAGCGTGGGCATTGTAAAAGCAGGTGAAACGGTTTCAGCAATTGCATCGGGAAAAGGAAACCCTGTTATGTTTGTTGGCAGTGCCACAGGTAAAGACGGGATTGGCGGCGCTTCCTTTGCTTCCGCTGATATTACAGCGGAAAGTACGCAGGATCTTCCTGCTGTACAGGTAGGTGATCCATTCCAGGAAAAGAAGTTATTAGAAGCTTGTCTTGAAGTAATACAAACTGGCGCTGTAGTGGGTATGCAGGATATGGGCGCTGCAGGAATTATTTGTTCTACCGCCGAAATGAGTGCGAAAGGAGAAGCAGGAATGCGTATTGACCTGGATAAAGTTCCGGCCAGGCAAAGCAATATGAAGGCATGGGAGTTGTTGTTAAGCGAAAGCCAGGAAAGAATGTTACTGGTAGCGGAGAAAGGAAGGGAAGATGAAGTGCAAAAAGTGTTTGATAAATGGGATCTGCCTTGTTCCATGATCGGTGAAGTAACAGATGATGGCATCCTTAATTTTTATATGCATGGCGAACTGGAGGCATCGCTTCCTGCACATGAACTCGTATTAGGTGGCGGAGCCCCGCAATATGACAGGGAATACCGTGAACCGGCCTACTTTGCTGAAATAAAAAAATTTGATCCTTCTAAAATTGAAGTACCGGGCAATTTTAAAATTATCGCTGAACAGATCATTCGTCTTCCGTCCATTGCTTCCAAGCGATGGATATATACACAATATGACAGCATGGTAGGAACGGTTAATTCTTCTACCAATCTTCCCTCGGATGCTGCGATCGTCAGGGTAAAAGGAACTACGAAAGGAATAGCTGTTACCACTGATTGCAACAGCCGGTACGTATATGCCGATCCATATAAAGGCGCGATGATCGCTGTAAGTGAAGCTGCGAGAAATATTGTTTGCAGCGGTGGTCAGCCAGTGGGTGTTACCAACTGTTTGAATTTTGGCAACCCGTATGATCCCGAAGTATATTACCAGTTTGTACAAGCGGTAAAAGGAATGGGAGAAGCCTGCCTGAAATTTGATACACCGGTAACAGGTGGTAATGTTAGTTTTTATAATCAAAACCCTGACGGACCTGTTTACCCGACACCTACTATCGGTATGGTAGGTTTGCTGGAAAATATTGATCATAAGATGACATTGGGTTACAGGAGTGAAGGCGATTTACTATATGTATTAGGTGAAATGACGAATGATATTAACTGTTCAGAATATTTGCATAAGATATGTGGCGTGGCATTTTCACCAGCTCCGCATTTTGACCTGGATGATGAACATAAACTACAGCAAAAAACGCTTGAGCTTATATCACAAAACATGATCTTATCTGCGCATGATGTCAGCGAAGGTGGTTTGTTTGTGACCTTATGTGAAAGCGGGTTTAACTGTGAACTTGGGTTTTCCGTTATTACCAATAATAGTTGCCGGAAAGATGCCTGGCTGTTTGGCGAAGGGCAAAGCAGGATATTGGTAAGTGTGGAATTGGAAAAAGTAAGTGAATTTGAAAACGCTCTTGGCGATCTCCCTTTCGAAAAGATCGGGGTAGTCACAACCGGGGAGATGGTAATTGATGGTGATTTCTGGGGAACCATAGACTGGTGGAAAGAGGAATATGATACAGCTATTGAAAATTATCTTGCTAAAGAACAGGCGGGTTCAGCATTGATCTCTATCTGATCGTTATGAATAAAAATCTGGGCAAATTCATTGATTTTATTTTTGGTGGCTTTTTTAGTTATATCGGGGCCGCTGTCCGGATACTATTTGTCAACAGAAGATACCATTCATTATTGAAAGATACGATGAGTAATTATGTGGGCATGATGATGATGTGTTTCCTGCTTCTGCTCCTGGTCGTTTATATCAGATATTTCTCCTAACCTGAATTTTCTTTATGACAGATCGTAATGCAGTTATCATGGTAACCGGGGCAGCGGGCTTTATTGGTAGCTGCATGGTTGGCTATCTGAACCGGGAAGGATATAAGAAGATCATTATCGTTGATGATTTCAGTGAGGCGGATAAAAAGCAAAACTATATTGGCAAAGAGTTTAACCTTGAAATAGAAAGAGCAGATCTGTTTAACTGGTTAAGAAAAAATCCTGTTGAAGTTGATTTTGTTTTTCATTTAGGCGCCAGGACTGATACCACAGAGTTTAATTATTCCATCCATGAAGAATTGAATGTAGAATATTCAAAAAAAATATGGAATTATTGCACAGAAAAAAATATCCCGCTTGTCTATGCATCTTCTGCAGCAACTTATGGCAGCGGTGAATTGGGCTATTCCGATGCTCATGAAATAGTGGAAAAACTGCAACCGCTGAATCCTTATGGCGTTTCCAAAAATGAATTTGACAAATGGGCGCTTTCTCAATCCAGGTCTCAACCATCCTCTCAACCTCCCTTCTGGGCGGGTCTGAAGTTTTTTAATGTATATGGCCCCAATGAATACCACAAGGCAAGAATGGCCAGTGTCATTTTTCATTCATTCAATCAGATAAAGGAAAAGGGGAAAGTCCGGTTATTTAAATCCCACCATCCTGGCTATAAAGACGGGGAACAGCTCCGCGACTTTATTTATGTAAATGATGTTATTGCTGTATGCTACTGGTTTATGCAAAAAAGTACCGCGTCCGGCGAAGTACCGGCTTCAGGGCTTTATAATTTAGGAACGGGTAAGGCCAGAAGTTTTAATGACCTGGTGACCTCCATTTATTCTGCATTGGATAAAGATGCCAATATCGAATACATTGATACACCTGCTGACATTCGCGATAAGTACCAGTATTTTACTGAGGCCGATATGGATAAACTTCGTAATGCAGGATACAATGCGGAATTCTATTCGTTGGAAAAAGGAGTAGAAGATTATGTAAAGAAATACCTTGCGGGATATATATATTTCTAAAAGAAAAAGAGCAGGTACTGTTCCTTCAGCTATTCTTTGTAGCATGTATCTTTACAAAAACTAAGAAGATGGGTAAAAAAATTGCCATTATTGGCGGAGGCAACCTGGGTTCGGCTATAGCGGAAGGCTTATTAATAAGTAAGTTTAGCAAAGCATCAGACCTTATTGTAACAAAACGTAATACATCTACACTCCGGTCGCTGAATGAGAGGGGCGTTGAAATAACGGATAACAATTCTCTTGCTGTTAAAAACGGAGATGTGATCATCCTGGCGGTAAAACCTTTCCAGGTATCGGAAGTACTGGCTGCTGTAAAAAAAGATCTTACGGGTAAAAAAATCCTGATCTCTGTAGTAACGGGAGTTACTATCGGGGATATGGAGACAGTAGTCGGAAAGAAAGTACCTATGTTTCGTGCTATGCCCAATACAGCTATCGCTATCCAGGAGAGTATGACCTGCATTTCCAGTAAAGACGCCGGTACCGCTGATGTTAAATATGTAAATGACCTGTTCAGCCGGCTCGGCAAAGTGGTGACAATAGATGAAAAACTGATGGAAGCGGCCACTATCCTAGGCGCCTGCGGAACTGCTTATGCTATGCGATATATAAGAGCGAACATACAGGGCGGTATTGAAATAGGTTTCGATGCACCCACTGCTTCACTGATAGCTGCGCAAACGGTGAAAGGAGCCGCGCAATTATTGTTAACAAAAGGATCACACCCGGAACAGGAGATAGATAAAGTAACAACTCCCAAAGGCTGTACTATTGCGGGATTGAATGAGATGGAGCACCAGGGGTTTAGTTCTTCGTTGATACGCGGCATTGTGGCGAGTTATAAGAAGATCGCGAAGGATTAAACACAAAAAACTATCATTTATCGCAACAGATCAGGACAGTCAACCAGCTTATTCTATTTAACTTTCGCAATAGTATCACTCATTTTCTTTTTTAAACTATTTGCCATCATGAGAAAATCCGTTTTTTTAGTTGTTATACTTTTTACCGGTATCACCTGTTTTGCACAGGTTAAAGTTCAGTCCTTACTTACAGAAAATCTTATTGATCCAGTTGGCCTGGATACCAGGAAACCCCGGTTTAGCTGGCAATTACAAAGCGACTTGCGGAATGTATTACAAACAGCTTACGAAATAAAAGTTAGTTCCGGCAAATCAATTGCCTGGGCCAGTGGTAAGATCGCTTCCGGCCAGTCAGTACATGTATCTTATGCTGGCATAGCATTAGAAAGCGGGAAGAAATATAGCTGGCAGGTGCGTGTATGGGATAATAATGGTAAAAGTTCGGCATGGAGTAGCCCTGCTTTTTTTCAAATGGCCTTGCTGAATGCAGGCGATTGGAAAGCGAAATGGATAGAACCGGGCTATGCAGAAGATTCAGTGATGCGACCCAGTCCTTTATTCAGAAAACAATTTAACACTGCTAAAAAAATTGTTTCCGCAACGGCATATATAACATCACATGGATTGTATGAAGCTTTTATCAATGGTAAAAGAATAGGAGATGCTTTTTTAACACCGGGATGGACTAGTTATAATAAACGATTACAGTACCAGGTATATGATGTTACAGGTTTGCTGCAGCAGGGTAGTAATGCCATAGGAGCTGAACTGGGCAGCGGATGGTACAGGGGCAATCTTGCATGGGGAGGTATGAAGAATATATATGGTAAAAACCTGGCCTTGTTATTTCAGTTAGGGATAACCTATGCAGATGGTTCTGCTGAAACGATTGTTTCTGATGAAACCTGGAAGTCATCAACAGGCAGTATCAGCAGCTCAGAAATATATCATGGTGAAATGATTGATGGAAGAAATGAAAAAGATGGATGGAAAACGCCACAATACAACGATAAAAACTGGAGCGGAGTAGTAACAGCGGATCATCCGAAAGATATTCTTATTGCTACCTACAATGAGCCAATAAAGAAACAGGAAACTTTTCCCGCTATAAAATTAATAACCACACCTGCCGGAGAAAAAGTATTGGATTTTGGGCAGAACCTGGTGGGATGGGTAGTGGTAAAAGCCAAAGGAAATGCAGGTAATAAAATAGAAATTCAACATGCGGAAGTGCTGGACAAAAAAGGAAATTTTTATATAACCAATCTTCGTGCTGCCAAAGCAACAGCTACCTATATTTTAAAAGGCGGCACTGAAGAAATTTTTGAACCGCATTTTACATTTTACGGTTTCCGTTATATAAAGATCGAAGGCTATCCGGGTGAAATAAAGCCAGAGAATTTTACAGCGGTTGCACTTTATTCCGCCATGCCTGCCACGGGAAGTTTTTCTTCATCCAATGCACTGATCAACCAGTTGCAGCATAATATACAGTGGGGACAGAACGGAAATTTCCTGGATGTACCTACAGATTGTCCTCAGCGTGATGAACGACTCGGCTGGACAGGTGATGCACAGGTTTTTTCCCGAACGGCTGCTTATAACAGGAACGTAAATAATTTCTTCGGCAAATGGCTGAAAGATGTGGCCGCCGATCAGCAACCGAATGGAAGCGTGCCCTTTGTTGTTCCGAATGTGTTAGGGCCAACAGCAGGAGCCTCAGCTGGATGGGCTGATGTTGCTACCATTATCCCCTGGAATATGTATATGGCTTATGCAGATACACAAATATTAAGGGACCAATACAACAGTATGAAGTCGTGGGTGGAGTACATGCATACGCAAAGTAAAAATGAACTCTGGAATACCGGCTTTCATTTTGGTGACTGGCTCTTCTATCGCCCCGATGACGATAACGATGGCAGGGCGGCTGTTACCGATAAATATTTAATAGCGCAGTGCTTTTTTGCGCATTCAACTCAATTGCTGATCAATGCGGCAAAAGTGCTGGGAAAGAATGATGACGTTACTATGTATTCAACTTTATTACAAAGAATAAAAGATGCTTTTGCAAAGGAATACATGACATCCAACGGGCGACTGGTGTCCGGTACGCAAACCGCCTATGTACTGGCGTTGAATTTTGATATGTTGCCTGAACCGCTTCGCCAGCAGTCAGCTGACCGGCTGGCAGAAAATGTACAGGCATATAATAATCATTTGACAACAGGTTTTCTTGGTACACCTTACCTATGCGATGTGCTGAGCCGGTATGGTTATGACAGCGTTGCGTATAAACTATTACTGCAGGAATCATATCCTTCCTGGCTGTACCCGGTAAAGATGGGCGCGACTACTATATGGGAAAGATGGGACGGGCAAAAACCAGACAGTTCCTTTCAAACACCCGGAATGAATTCGTTTAACCATTATGCTTATGGCGCTATTGGCGACTGGATGTACAGAACAGTAGCAGGGCTTCGTGAAGGAGCGCCGGGTTATAAAGAAATTATTATTCAGCCACATCCGGGTGGAAAGCTGACGCAAGCAAATGCTGATCTGAAAACGTATTATGGAAAAATTTCTTCTCATTGGAAAATAGATAATGATAAATTTCAGTTGGATGTAGAAATACCCGTTAATACAAAAGCTACTGTGTATATTCCTGCAGGAAGTGCCAATGATATTCTTGAAAATGGTAACCCCTTATCATCGGTGAGTGATATTAAAATTGCAGGAATTGAAAAGGGATATGTGATAGTGATGATTGGTTCGGGTGTTTATCATTTCCGAGCGAAATGATAAACACTTTTTATTTTAAAGATTATTGGATGACATTTTTAGGTTAAGTAAACTTCATGCTTTGAATTTTCTGCCATTCGAAATATAGTAATTCCCTTCCTATATCAATGATATTATCAGATTTTTGTAAGAAACTAAAATTGTCATATTCGTTGACATCATGATCACTTCTATTCATGTGTTTTTCTAAAATGCCTATTAATTCCTCCGTTGACTTAAGCAAATTTTCATGTTGAGAGATTTGAGGACTAAGAAGTAGGCGAAGCTTATTTCTATTGTAGTTGATTTTTTCATGCAGTTTTTTCTTTAATTCTTCATTTTGAATTGGCTCTTGAAACTCCATATTTAGTAGCTTACATTGAGTCAATAAGTCACTTATACAATGTCGCACATCATTAATCCACTCTTGCCTATTGGTTGAATTAAGCGTTGAGATATATTCCAGCGAAGCCATTTTGGCTGAATTTTCAATTTGATCCTTAACGGTTTTAATAGATGTTTTTTTTGTGGAATTTGATATTATAAGATTAACAGCAACGCTTAGTAAAGCGATAATTAGTGAAGCCACCCAAGGCATTGAGGGGCTTTCGTACCATTTCTTTGAGGTTGCTTTTTCCAGTGCCTGGATTTTGAGGGTATCAATTTTTACCTTATACTCTATTAGCGATTTTTTTGAAGTATCAGTTTGGGAATAGTTAATTAGAGGTATGGACATTACTAAGAATAAACCTAAAAATATTTTGTGTTTCATATTAAAAAGATATTTGCCTGACTGGTTTTGGCATTTTAATTAACTCTCAATGTCGAAATGAACAAAATCACAATGCAATACTACAATCCATAATTTCAACGTAACATAAGCCGAATAACAATATTGCAGGGGGATATAAAAAAATTTATTGCTTATACACCACACCACCCTTCATCACAAACACCACTTTCCCAAAAACTTTTGAATCTGTCAAAGGGTCGCCATCAACAGCTATTATATCCGCTAGTTTATTTACTTCTATACTGCCGAGTTTATCTTTTTCTCCCAATAGTTCAGCGGCGCTGATAGTTGCAGATTTAATAGCATCCATGGGTTTCATGCCGGCTTCTATCATATAAGTAAACTCCAGCCAGTTCATACCATGTTTATAAACACCCGCATCAGTACCAAATGCGATCTTCACGCCTTCCTTATAAGCCTTTGCAAATGTCTTTTGAATCTGTGGCCCGGTAGCCAATGCTTTAGGTGTAACAATGTCTGTATAATAACCGGGGATTTTTGCACTATCCGCTGTGGATTTGCCTGCAGTAATAGTAGGCACATACCAGGTGCCGTATTGTTTCATCAGTTTCATGCCTTCATCATCCATGAATGTGCCATGCTCAATGGAGCTGACACCACCACGTACGGCTCTCTTTATTCCTTCCGCCCCATGTGCATGGGCGGCCACCTTAAATCCATAGTCTTTAGCAGCCAAAACAATTGCCTTTACTTCCTCTTCAGTGAACTGCGCATTAGCGCCATCTTTTGCCTGGCTGAGCACACCGCCCGTTGCTGTTATCTTTATCATGTCAGAGCCCTCTTTGTAGCGTTGCCTCACCGCATGATAAGCTTCATCTGGTCCATTGATCACACCTTCTTTGGGACCCGGATCACCCATCAGATCTTTACGATATCCATTGGTAGGATCGGCATGACCCCCGGTGGTAGCAATTGATTTTCCGGCGGTATATATCCTGGGCCCAATCACTAAACCTTTATTAATGGCGTTTCGTAAAGAAATATTGACACCACTTCCCCCAAGATCCCTTACAGTGGTAAAGCCCGCCATCAACGTCACATTCATATACTTTATTGATTCAAACGCTACATCAGCCGGGTTCTGAATAAATTTATCCGCTACATTCCCTTTTTTAGTTTCGGTTTCCACATGCACATGCATATCTATCCAGCCGGGAGTAACGGTCTTTGTTTTCAAATCAATGGTCTTGTCATTGGCACCGGGATTTGAGAACCCGTTTTCAAGGCTGGTGATCTTATCTTTTTCAATAATGATAGTCATATTCTTTCTGGGCTCTTCGGAAATACCGTCAATCAAAATACCGCACCAGATATATGTTTTCTGGGCAAAACAGGTAGCGGTAATAGAGAAAACCATTAGCAACAGGAAAAATCGTTTCATCGGAGATAATATTTATAAATAAAAATACCTGTTTTTTCCACAATGGGTAGTTCAGATTTTAGCAGCCGGGAAAATTCCTGTAGCTTTACATGACCTCCCGGAAATTCTTCTGAGCTTATCCTGAATGTAGTGAAGTATCCGCTGGTCAATTTGGGGTGGGGTTTCATCAATTTCATTTAGTTTATTGATTTTTAGTAAAAAAGCAGTTTAGTATTGAGCAATCCTGTATTGCCCGGTCTGGTGTTTTTAAGCAGATGATTTTTTAAAAAAATTGACCTATATGGCAAAGTACATCTTCGTTACCGGTGGCGTTACTTCCTCTTTAGGAAAGGGGATCATTGCCGCTTCGCTGGCAAAACTGCTGCAGGCAAGAGGCCTGAAAGTTACTATTCAAAAGTTCGATCCCTATATCAACGTTGATCCCGGTACTTTGAATCCTTACGAGCATGGCGAGTGTTATGTGACAGAAGACGGTGCTGAAACGGATTTGGATCTTGGCCATTATGAACGTTTCCTTAATACTTTTACATCGCAGGCGAATAATGTAACAACCGGACGTATTTATCAAACTGTCATTAATAAAGAAAGGGAAGGCGCTTATCTCGGTAAAACAGTACAGGTGGTGCCACATATTACCGATGAAATAAAAAGAAGAATGCTGCAGCTCGGCCAGGATGGTAAATTTGATATCGTTATTACAGAATTAGGAGGTACGGTTGGTGATATTGAGAGTTTACCATTTGTAGAAGCAGTGCGCCAGTTGCAATGGGAATTGCCTGAAGAAGATTCGCTGGTGGTACATCTTACCCTGATCCCTTATTTAAAAGCAGCTAAAGAATTAAAAACAAAACCCACACAGCACAGCGTGAAAATGCTGAGCCAGGAAGGAGTTCACCCGGATATCCTTGTATGCCGGACGGAGAAAACATTATACCCGGAGTTGCGGCGCAAGATCGCTTTATTTTGTAATGTAAAACCAGAAGCGGTGATTGAAGCGATAGATGCTCCGACCATTTATGAAGTTCCTTTGCTGATGATGCGGGAGAAACTGGATGTTATCTGCATGAAAAAACTCCACATCACGAATATTAATGAACCGGAACTGACCAAGTGGAAAGAGTTTTTAGATAAATTAAAATATCCAAAGAGTAAAGTGACCATTGGTTTAATTGGTAAATACCTTGAACTACAGGACGCATATAAATCCATTTTGGAATCTTTTATCCATGCCGGGGCTATCAATGAATGCCAGGTGCAGGTACTGAATGTACATAGCGAATTTATCACAAAGGATAATGTTTCAGAAAAATTAGCAGGTCTTGATGGGCTACTGGTCGCCCCCGGTTTTGGACATAGGGGAGTAGAAGGTAAGATCGTTGCAGTGAAATATGCAAGAGAAAACAAATTGCCATTCTTTGGCATTTGTCTTGGTATGCAGATGGCGGCTATTGAATTTGCAAGAAATGTACTTGGATTAAGAGATGCTCATTCTACCGAGATGGACCCAGACAGCAAAGAACCTGTGATAGACCTGATGGAAGAGCAGAAAAAAATTACGGCTAAAGGAGGCACTATGCGGCTTGGCGCTTATTCCTGTGAACTTAAAAAAGATTCCCTGGCTCATGAAGTATATGGATACTCACCTATAAGTGAACGTCATCGTCATCGCTGGGAGTTCAACAATAAATACCTGGAACAGTTTGAGAATGCCGGTATGATCGCCAGTGGAAAAAATCCGGGTACGGGGTTGGTAGAGATCATCGAATTACAAAATCATCCTTTCTTTATTGGTGTACAGTATCACCCGGAATTAAAGAGCACGGTGGAAAATCCACAGCCGGTCTTTGTCCATTTTATCAGGGCGGCCAAAGCTTATTCGGATAGAAAGGCTGAAGTAAAGAACCCGTTGCTGCAGAGTGAAATGATCTAGTTTTTTTGCTGTTTACCGGTAGTAAACTACAAGTCACCGGATTCATTCAACCAGAAACCAGTAACCGGGAACAAGCAACCCAAATCCCCCTATCTTTGCGGTCTTTAAATTTTTACCTCTCATGAATTTCGACCGTAATACCGTCATTGGATTTGTAGTGCTGGCGGCGCTTTTCTTTGGATTTTTCTACTTTAATAATAAGGAAAATGCAAATTTCCAAAAAGAGAAAGCAAGGATTGATTCAATCGCCAATGCGCAAAAACCAAAACAGGATACATTGGCTGAAAAGATTGGTTTAGCGAAAGCTGATTCAGTAAATAAAATGGTTAATGCAGGCAATTTCCAGGATGCTTTGAAAGGCACTGAAGAATTGGTCACTATAAAAACGGAGCTTTTCACAATAGCATTTACTAATAAAGGGGCTCAACCTAAATGGATTGAGCTTAATAAATTTAAAAATATGGATAGCGGTCATGTAAAATTGGCCGGATCCGATTTCGATAAAATCAGCTATGCCATTAATACGGCGACTAATCAAAAATCGCAGACACAGACCGGTGATCTTTTTTTTCGGACTGGAACAGTTACAAAAAGTGCTGACGGTAGCCAAACTGTTTCATTTACACTGGCATCTTCTGATAGTTCATCTTCTTCATCTGTTACGCACCAGTTCATCGTGAAGCCGGATAATTACATGATTGATTTTAATGTGCAATTGAACGGGGTGAACGAATTATTAAGCGGTGGTATTATGAATCTTTCCTGGCAATATGAAGCAGCACAACAGGAGTCTGATATTTCTTTTGAAAAACAGAATACACAAATAGGATATGTAGAGAAAGGGGAGTTTGACTATCATACTATTGGCAAACGTAATACAGTCGGCTTTAAAGATCCGGTGCAATGGATAGGGGTGAGGCAGCGTTTTTTTAATAGTTTCCTGGTAGCAAAGAATAATTTTACTTCAGGAAGTATGGAGTGGGTCATTCCGGATGATAATAAAAAAATTGTTGTACAATCTACTACCAGCATGCAGTTGCAGGTACCGGCATCAGCAAAAGTTGAGTTGAGTTTATTCTATGGCCCGGCGGATTATCATATCCTGAAAACCTATGATCTGAAGATGTCTAACCTGATCAACCTGGGACAGGGTATGTATGCTTTTGTAAGGCCACTCAACCGGTTTGTCATATTACCTGTCTGGGATTTTCTCAAAGGTTTCGTTGGCAGCTATGGGTTGGTTATTGCATTCCTGACGCTTTTTATACGCTTGGTTATATCCCCCCTTAGCTACAAAAGCTATTTAAGCGGCGCTAAGATGAAAGCATTACGCCCCGAGATAGCGTTGTTAAAGGAAAAGCATGGTGGTGATCAGCAGGCTATGAGTGTGGATCAGATGAAGCTATTCCGGGAAGCGGGTGTAAATCCTTTGGGAGGATGTATCCCGGCACTGCTGCAGATACCGATATTCTTTGCATTATTCAGTTTTTTTAGTTCCAGTGTTGATCTGCGTGGTGAAAACTTTTTGTGGGCAAATGATCTTTCGGCTTTTGATGACGTCATTAAGTTTGGAACCAACATTCCTTTATTGGGAAGCCATTTGAGCTTATTTACCATTACAGCGGTAATCACCAGCTTATTTATTTCTTTGTACAGTATGAACATGTCTCCTGATCAGAGCAATCCTGTGCTGAAATACATGCCGTATATTTTCCCGGTATTCCTCCTGTTCATTTTCAATAAACTTCCTTCAGCTCTTACATGGTATTATACCGTGTCCAATATTATTACACTGATCCTGCAGTTTGTAATTCAGAATTACATTATTGATCATAACAAAGTATTGGCTAAGATCGAAGAGAATCGCAAAAAACCAAAGACAAAATCAAAATGGCAGGAAAGGATGGAACAGATGCAGGAGCAGCAAAAAAAGATGAAAGAGATACAGAAGAAAGGTAAAAAATAGTACAGTTAAAGTAATCACAAGGAAAATCCGGGCTTACGTGTTTTAAGACCGGATTTTTTTGTTACGCAACTTATTGGCTAATTTGGCACGTCTTTGTATTATACTAACCTGTAGATATTTCAACATGAAAAAGATAAATCAAATTGTAGCTGTATCCGGTATGTTGCTTTTTTCTTTCCAGCTTTACGCCCAGAAAAAATTAACAGAAGCCACTATATCCTACGATATAGTTATTAATACTAATAATGCAACACCACAAGCAGCGGATCTGCTGGATGGAGCTACCAGTGTAATATACCTTAAAGGCAATTCCAGCCGTTCTGAAATGATCAGCTCTCTTGGTACCCAGGCAACCATTGTAGATGGAAAGACAGGGAAAGCGACTATTTTAAAAGATTATGGTGATCAGAAATATATGATCACTATGACGCAGGACAACTGGAAAGCTTCTAATAAAAAATATGAAGGAGTAACTTTTACTTACGAAAATGAGTTTAAAACGATTGCCGGGTATAATTGCCAGAAAGCGGTTGGGAAGCTGACAGATGGTACCACTTTCACTGTTTACTATACTAAAGATTTAATTCCTGTTAATAAAGATTTTCAATACCTGAACAAAGACCTGCCGGGACTTGCCATGCAGTATGAAGCAGGATTAGGAAAATTGAAGGTGACCTATACAGTTTCCAGTATTAATTTCAACCTTGTTCCTGCGGCAAAATTTGATCTGCCTAAATCAGGTTATAGAGTAATGACGTATGAGGAAAGTTTAGGAACCAGCGGTAATTAACGACGGGTAGCCGCATTAGGATTGAAAACGACTTTATCATTCAATATTACCTTCTTCTTCAAAGGAATGATATAGGAAGTATGGCCGTTTTGATAATTTATGACGGTATTCAGATTTATGTACCTGCTATCCTCTGTATTGATAACTTGTGTGCCGCGGAAATTATAACCTGAGCGTAATGAAAATGAACCAGGTAATAAGGTCGTTTTTGTTGAAAGCAACGATTTTTTTGTGGATTTTGTGCTTTTCGCCTTACCATCTCCCAATGTTGCAAATGCACCTACAGTGGTCACAGCCAGTAACAAGATCAAAGCTGCTTGCCTGCAAAACATTTTCACTATCGTTGAGTTAGTTTTCAATTATAAGCAAATTTAACAATAAAAGAGGGATATAATAATCCGTTTGCCCAGATTTTTTAATACTTATTTAACGAAGAAGTGTCGAAATTGTTACATTAAAACGGAAAATTAGTTGATCAATTTTGCACATCTGGGGAAAACTAGGGCCCTAATTGTCTGGTAATTTTCCATTAACTTGTTGATTATAAACCTTCCTGCAGATAAATCATCAGTTGGTTCTTTTTTTGGTCTTTGCGCTGTAACTTACTAAAACTTACCCCTTTTCATGAAAGAAAACCCTTACCATCCAGACCGGGAAATGATTCGGGAGCTCCTGAAACAATACGATAATTTGAGACAGGGTCGCAGTCACTCTTTTCTTGAAGAAGAAGCGTTTGAAAAGATAATCTACCATTTTGAAGAAAACGAGGATATGATAAAAGCCCTGGAAGCTGCAGAAATAGCTATTGAACACTTCCCGTTTTCTTCTGCTCTCCTTATAAAAAAGGCAGATGTTTTATTAGCTAACCGCCACTATAAAAAAGCTTTAGAGACTCTCGAACAGGCGGAACTCTTCGATAGCAGTGATATTAATCTTTATATTTTGAAAACGGATGCTTACCTGGCATTGGATCAGCCGGAAAAAGCAGTGACAATATTAGAAAAGGCTCTTGGTTTGTTCGAAGGAGAAGAAAAACTTGAACTGCTTTTTGAATTAGCTGATGTATATGATGACTATGAAGAATTTGACAAAGTGTTCGATTGTCTGAAAATGATACTGGAACAGGATTCAAATAATGAAGAGGCTTTGTACAAAATATGTTTCTGGACAGATTTCACCGGTCGCAATGAAGAAGGGATACGATTGCATCAGAAGATCATTGACGATTTTCCTTACAATGAGCTGGCCTGGTTTAACCTGGCCGCATCTTACCAGGGTTTGAAGCTTTATGAAAAAGCAATTGATGCGTATTTGTATGCTATTGCCATTGAAGAAAAGTTTGACTATGCTTATCGCAATATGGCTGATGCTTATATACGGTTGCGGAAATATAAAGAAGCCATTGATGCGTTGGAAAAAGTAACGGAGTTGTCAAAGCCCGAGGATGTAATATATGAGGCAATGGGTCATTGTTACGATAAACTGAAGAATTTTGCCCAGGCAAGATTCTACTACCGGAAAGCCACGCATCTCAACCAGGAAGACAGTAAATTATTTTACAAAATAGCCTGCACTTATTTTAATGAGGAGCAATGGGAAAGTTGTATAAAACAATTAGATCATGCCATGAGGATTCACAGGATGCAACCAGCATACAACCTGCTGATGGGAGAATGTAAATTAAAACTGGAGTTGTTTAAAGACGCTGCACAATATTTTTCTAATGTGGTTCGTATTCGTCCCCGCAATGCATCCGGCTGGGAAGCTTTGATAAGATGCCTGTACAAAGCAGGATATATGGATGAAGCATTGGAGCAGGTGGAAGCCGCATTGAGGATCACTAATGAAAAACCGCTGTTTGTCTTTTATAAAGCGGCCATATTATTAGCATCCGGAAAGACAAAAGAAGCCATGCTGCAACTGGAAAATGCCATGACAAGGGCGCCAAAATTGCTAAAAAAGTTTATCGAACTCCATCCATCAGGTTTGCAAAATCAGCAGGTAGTAGATGTGGTAGCAAAATTTAAACGCAACAAATCTATTTAAAGAGTATCCTCCTGATTAACATCATAGAAGATTACTTCATATTCTTCCCTATTTTTGCGGCGGTTTTGTGCATAGCCTGTTAGCAGTTCTGTAACAATGTGTATATCTCAATAAAATTTTTAGTAGCATGAATTTTAATCTCTCCCAGATTCCTGATCGTTTTCAGAGGCCAAGAAGTTCGGGGCTTACCATGGTTATGGACAAAGGGTTAAGCGTAAATGAAGCGCAGAATTTTCTCAGTGTTTGCCATCCGCATGTTGATATAATAAAACTTGGATTTGGTACTTCTTTTGTAACACCCAATCTTGAAGAAAAACTGGAGGTTTACCGGTCTTACAATATTCCCATTTACTTTGGGGGCACTTTATTCGAAGCATTCCTGATCCGCAACCAGTTTGAACATTATATGAAAGTTTGTAAGAATTTCAATATAGATTATATGGAAGAAAGCTACGGATCGGTTACCATACCTCATGCTGAACAATGCGGCTATATGGAAAAATTCACAAAGCATGGTACGGTGCTCAGTGAAGTTGGCAGTAAGGATGCAGGCCATTTCATCCCTCCTTATAAATGGATAGAACTGATG
>JAATGJ010000165.1 GCA_015654695.1 Chitinophagales bacterium
AGTTTAGCCAGGCAGTTTGCCCATTGATGTTGCACCCAGTAGGCATTAGGTTCTGCTTCTACGGCTTTATTGAACCAATCCAATGACTGGTTCAGGTCTTTGCCATTATCCATATAGTACATCGCCGCCTGGAAATAAGGTGGTTTATCTGTTTTCATGGCAGTATTAATGCTCGCCATGACCTTTGCGTCAATATCCGTAGTAATGGGAAGAACGACGGCTGATTTATCCCACACCAGGTGCAATTCACAACTGGTAGGTTTTATATTGGCGAACTGGATCGTAAAGCTTTCCGTGGCTGTTTTCGTCTTCATTACAGCAACAGGAATCCTTACTACATCGTTTTCCTGTTTGTAAGCAGCAGGGCTGGTTACATCAGTTTGCCTGGAGATAATAATAGTCCAGGTTTTTTTGTCAGGAATAGTGAGAAGGCCGTATTTGCCTGCGGGAATTTTTACATCATTGATCGTTACATCATCTCCAAAGGTCAGGGTAGTGGCGCTATTGGCGCCTGTACGCCATACTTTTCCGGCAGGTGCTATGTCTGAATACAGCTTTCTCCCTTTAATGCCGGGACGTGAATAAGATAATTCAATCGAAGCAAGACCAAAATCCTGTTTAACGGTCTGTGTGGGACTAGGGGCAGGTGTCTTTATTTGTGCACCGGATACAAAGAATAAACAAACAGCTACTGCTGTTGCGACAAAAATTTTTTTCATAGCAAACATGTTTTATGAGGGGCAAAGGTAGGGAAAGAGGTGCGAAGTGTGAAGTCAGTAGTAAGAAATACAAGTACTGAGATTATTAATACGATTTCCTACCAGAGGGAAAGCTAAGCCGGAAACATTAATTAAACGGAACAGTGACAGTAGTTCTTTTTCCTTTTTTCGCTTTACGTTTCCATTTGGGGCCTTCTTTGATAAGGCGTATAGCTTCTTTGTCGCATTTATCACAGAGAGATTTTTCTACACGGATATTAATGGGCTCACCATCTTTGTTCACTTCAAAAGATATTTCTACTTCACCGCTGCCGCCGGGTTTTTTAGGTTCGATCTTTTCAGGTATATTCAGGTTATTGGCTAAATAGGTATCATAAGATTCCCAGCCATCGGCGGGTTCGGGCTCTTCAAACTTCATATTGGCGTCACGGCTACGGTTGCTATTTACCTTTTTATTGTTTACCACTACTTCAGCCAGGCTGCGGTCATCCTGCATCACCACCTGGTTATTCGTTACATTATTGCGTAACCTGGTAGTGCTGTTTTCAAAGCCAAGGGATCTTACCTGCACATTCAAAACAGAATCAGGAGAGACTAACGTAAAATAACCTTTCGCATCACTGTAGGTGCCTACATTATCCGTAGTATTGGTAATATTGGCAAAGGGTAAGGCATTGTTATTAGCATCTGTTACCCTGCCGCGGAAATAATTATTGGTATTATTGACGTAACCCTGGTTATTGCGATTGTTATTTATTAGCCCGGGCTTAGTAACAACCGCTTCCTTTTCTTGCTTGTCGGCTATCCCATCAGCATTCGGTTCCGCTTTCCTTTTAAGAGAAAGTTCTTTTGCTTTAAATGCATCGCTTTTTTCAGTCACGCTGCTTTTATCAAAGGCGTTATCATTTCTCAGGCTTTTCTTTGTTTCATTACCTGTTTTTTCTTCTGTTTTTGCAGGCGCATTTGTTGTTACCGGTTCATCTTTATAAACATCAGTATTTGCAACATCGCCTCTGGCAGACTGTGATACAGAACCAGCGTTTCCAGTTGCTTCTTTCGTCCGGGTATTTTGTTTTACAGGTATATTTTCTGTTTGGTTTTTATTGCCGGGTTTGCTAAGAGTTGAAGCGGACGCAGAGGATGAAATGGTATCAGTAGCATTTCCCTGTGCCGGGGTAATGATTGGTTTTTTTGTTTTTGCCAATTCATCTTTTTTCTGAACTGCCTGAGCTATGTCGTTTGTTTTTGTTTTGAATAAAAACTGGTAAGAGAGTAAACCTGCGCCTGCTATTACCACTATCATTACCGCTGCTCTCAACCAGGGGAATGAAGAACTTGCAGCCGTACCAATAGGTATTACTTTAGCTTGTTCCGTTTTATCCGCCAGTCTTTTTTTTAATTCCGCAATATCAGCGCTTACATTTACCCCCGGTGTAGCATAACCTTCCAGTGCATCTGCCAGGAAAGGATCATCTAGCGCCGCTTTTTCCAGGTCATGCATTTCTTTTGCCGATAGTAATCCCTTATAATATTTTTCAATATCAGTTGCGGTAAATGTTTTTATGTGATTATCGTTTGCCATTTGCTGTTCCCTTAACCGGGAACTTTATTTTCTTTTTTTAAAATCTAATTACAAAATTATACAATAAGAATAACTCATCATTCCCAACTCATAACTCATAACTCATAGCTCTTCTTGTTGCTTGCTTCCTCTTTTTCCATACACAACTTCAGGTTTCTCCTTCCATTCTGTATTAAGCTCCTTACCTGGTTCCATTCCTGCCCAGTTATTTCCACTATTTCATTGTAGCATTTGCCTTCTAAATAAAACAACCGGATGGCTTTCTGCTGCTCCGTGGTCAGGGTGCCGAGGCAGGATTCCAGCTTTATAAAATTCTCCTCTTTTTCCAGCACACCATTCAGATGCACATTGTCTTCGTTTTGCACAAGCTCTGTTTTAAACTCTACGGTTTTCAGGTTCTTAGGCGTCCGTAACTGCATCAGGCAGTGGTTTTTAGCTACCTGGTGCAGCCAGCCTTTAAAATTATCCACCTCATGCTTTCTCAATTTTGATACCAGTTCCTCGAATATCTGGATCACGCTATCTTTGGCGGTTTCCGGCTCTTTAAAATACTTCAGGCACACACCATATACCAGTTCCATATAGCGTTGATACAGCTCGCCTAGAACGGTCATGTCACCTGATTCTTTGTACAGGCTTACCAGTTCTTTGTCGGTTAGTGCGTTGTGTGATATATTCTTTAAAAAAGCCACAGGCATTAAAAATAATAAATAAAAAATGGAATGGGGTGTATGTAATTGCTAAAAAAAGCTCATCTCTTGTTGAAAATATACTTTATGAAGCGATTACTTTTTATGATTGCGCCCCTGGCTATCCTCATGCTGGCTTTCCGTCCCATTACTACCAGCACCGTTACGGGTAAGATAAATGACGAAAAAGGAAATCCGGTAGCGGGTGCTACCATCCAGGTAAAAGGAACAGCTCAGGCAACTACTTCTTTACCTGATGGAACGTTTTCAATTTCTACACCTCAATCAAAAGCTGTATTGGTCATTACCGCGGTTGGATATAAAGCTACCCAGGTAACAATAAACGGTCAATCTGTAATAAATGTTACACTAAAAATTGCGGAGTCGAAACTGGAAGAAGTCGTTGTCATTGGATATGGAGCGGCGAAAGTAAAACAACTGACCAATGCAGGTGTGTACCGGTCGGGAGCCCCCAATGCTACACAGGGCTATTATGATAAAAGATATCCTGGTGACCTTGAAACAGAATTCAACACAGAAGGTTATGATAATATCAGTGAGAATCGCTTTTTGAAAGTAACAGATAACCCCCTTAGTACGTTTTCTATTGATGTGGATGCGGCGTCATACAGCAATGTTCGCCGGTATATTAACCAGGGAGAATTGCCGCCGGCGGGTGCGGTGAGAATAGAAGAGATGATCAATTATTTTCATTATGAATATCCGCAACCGGATAATGGCCAGCCATTCTCTATCAATACAGAAATATCGGATGCACCCTGGAATAAAGAACATAAACTGGTATTGATCGGTTTGCAGGGAAAGAAAATACCTGTTGGAAACCTGCCTGCTTCCAATCTTGTTTTCCTGGTAGATGTTTCAGGTTCTATGCAGGGTGAGTTAAGGTTGCCATTGGTGAAAGCTTCTATGAAAATGCTGGTGGACCAGCTGAGGGAACAGGATAAAGTGGCGTTGGTAGTATATGCCGGCGCAGCGGGCCTGGTATTGCCCCCGACAAGCGGTTATGAGAAAACAAAGATCAAAGATGCGATTGATAAACTGGAAGCTGGTGGTTCTACCGTCGGTGGAGCTGGTATCAAACTGGCCTACAAGACAGCCAAAGAATACTTTGTAAAGGATGGAAACAATCGTGTCATCCTTTGTACGGATGGCGACTTTAATGTAGGCGAAAGCAGTGATGATGCTATGGAAAGAATGATAGAAGAAGAAAGAAAAAGCGGTGTGTTCCTGACAGTGCTCGGGTACGGTATGGGTAATTATAAGGATAATAAGATGCAGAAATTGGCTGATAAGGGTAATGGCAACCATGCTTATATTGATGGCATCAGCGAAGCGAAAAAAGTGCTGGTAAATGAATTTGGAGGTACGCTTTTCACTATCGCCAAAGATGTAAAGCTGCAAATTGAATTTAATCCTGCTAAAGTTGCAGGCTACCGCCTGATTGGTTATGAAAACAGGATGCTGGCCAAAGAAGATTTTAATAATGATAAAAAAGATGCAGGTGAATTGGGCAGCGGTCATACGGTGACGGCTTTGTATGAAGTAATACCCGCAGGCGTGAAGAGTTCATTCCTGGATAAGGTTGATCCACTGAAGTATCAAAAGAATGTTACGCCTTTAAGCAAATCATCTCACAATGATGAGATCATGACGGTGAAGTTCCGGTATAAAGCTCCTGATGGAGATGTAAGCCAGCTGATAGAACAGACTGTACTGGACAAACAAATGCCTGTTGCCAGGATGTCTGACAATTTTCGTTTTGCGGCGGCGGTAGCGGAGTTTGGTATGCTGCTGCGTAATTCTGAATTCAAGTCAAACGCTTCTTTTGAAAATGTGGCTGCTATGGCGAAAAAAGCTAAAGGAAATGATGAAGAAGGCTATCGTGCAGAATTTATCAGGCTGGTGGAAAATGTCAGCGCTTTAGCAAAAGGCGGTATCAAAAAACAACCTATTGATGAAGGGACGGTAAAACTTTCTCCCCTGTATAGAAATTAATGATATGTAATTTAATAGAGGACGGCATCCAATATAAAAAGACAGTTATACTAACAGCCGGTTAGTGAATAAGGAGCTGGTTTCTACCGGCTCCGCATTTTTTAAAATAAACTAAAGATCAATATATGGGAAAACATATCCAACTCTCCATTACTGATCCATGCCATGAGAACTGGGACAGCATGACTAAAGCCGAACAGGGCCGTTTCTGTGCATCTTGCCAGAAACAAGTAGTAGATTTCACCAACATGAGCGATTCGCAGTTAGTGGCATTTTTCAAAAAACCAATCCAGGGTTTGTCGAAAGATGGTTCCGTCTGCGGCAGGTTCTTTCCGGATCAGTTGGACCGCGATATGGAAATACCCAGGAAGCGTATCCCGTGGACAAAGTATTTTTTCCAGTTTGCTTTACCTGCTTTCCTGGTGTCAGTAAAAGCTACAGCCCAAGGAAATGTAATCGTGAAAAGTAAACCTGTAATGGCGGAAAACCATTCAACAGGACTTGTGGCAACAGCTCCGAAACCAAAGAAAGGAGAAACCAATATAGCCCGGGAAATTGAAATCAGAGGAAAGGTCGTGGACGAAAATAATCAGCCTGTTCCTTTTGCAAGTATAATGATAAAGGATAAAGGGTTAGGTGTTTCAGCTGATAGCAGCGGAGTATTCAGCATTATTGATCCGTTATGTAATGAAGCAATAGTCTTAGAAGTTTCCTCAGCAGGTTTTGAAACAAAAGGTGTATCAATTACCAAACAGGCCGATTTGTCACAGGGCTTTTTAATTCAATTAAAGGCTGCTAAAATGCTGGATGAAGTGGTGGTGTCTTCAAGTGTTTATATTAAAGGCAGAACTATGATAATGGGTGGTATTTCCTCAGTACGCTATACTAAAATTACTGAAGCTATTCCTGTAATCAAGCCAGCCGCAGAAACACCGGCTATGATAAAAGTATATCCTAATCCTGTAATGGCGGGAACCACCATCAATATTGGCTGTGAAAAACTGGAAGAAGGTTACTACAGTTTTCAGCTATTCAACCAGGCGGGGCAACTGATACAAAACAAACAGATATGGATAGATGCGGAAGCACGGTTGCTGAACATGGAAATACCTTCAGTTGTTACCGGTAATTATTTTCTCACATTGTCAAATAAAGTATCAGGTAAAAAATTTACTGAGAAGATCGTTGTGGAATAATAGTTTTTATTGAAACGCCGGATGAAAATTTTCCAGTGTCTTTCTTAAAAATTCCCGGTCAAGATGAGTATATATTTCCGTAGTAGTAATGCTTTCATGTCCCAGCATTTCCTGTACGGCACGCAGATCAGCGCCACCTTCTACCAGGTGAGTAGCAAATGAATGACGGAAAGTATGTGGCGAAACTGTTTTCTTAATGCCAGCCTTTCTTGCCATTTCTTTAATGATATAGAAGATCATCACCCTTGAAAGTTTTGCTCCACGGTTATTCAGGAAAAGTACATCTTCATTACCCGGTTTTACAACTGCATGAACACGGATATCTTTCATATAGATCTTTATATATTTCACCGCGCTGCGCCCAACGGGTACCAGTCTTTCTTTATCTCCTTTCCCCGTTACACGTATAAAGCCGGCATCAGTATAAAGCTGTGATATTTTCAGGTTCACTACTTCGCTTACACGCAGGCCGCAGCTATACATGGTTTCTAATATAGCTTTATTACGTCCGCCTTCCGGTTTGCTAAGATCTATTTGTGAAAGGATATTTTCAATTTCATCGAAACTTAATACGTCTGGTAAAGACCGTTTTAGTTTTGGCGCTTCGAGCAGGGTAGTGGGGTCGGTCTTTGAAATATTCTCCAATGAACAGTACTTATAAAATGCACGGATGCCGGATATGATCCTTGCCTGTGAAGAAGCTGTCATGCCTAATTCTGTGATCCATTTAATGAATTGCTGCAGGTCTTTCAGCTTTATTTCTGATGGTGTTTTAAGTGATCTCTCCTGCCTGCCGGCAGGCACGGTTTCCTGCAGGTATATTGTCAACTTTTCAATATCATGCAGGTATGCTTCTGTAGAATTATCAGACAATGATTTTTCCAGTTGCAGATATGCTTTGAATCCTTTTTTATAGGCATCCCACATAGGTTATTTCCCAATTTCCAGATCACTTAAGTGTGATCTTCTTTTCCATCGTCTGCCAGTCGTTATCAATCTTCACTTTCACCCATACACGGTCAGCGGTCACGTTTACTGAATCAATTACATCGTGTATTTTAGTATAATCCATTTCAACAGGTCTTCCGAGAGTCATGGTCGCTTTCATTCCTGTAGTCATGTCTTCTACAAAAATATTTCCCCTGTCAGTATAGGCAGCCAGGTTTTCAGCCACAGAGAATCTGGGATCTGATGAATTAAAAGCGCTGTTTTTCCTGAATATATTGCCGGTTTTATTAAAAGGTATTTTTAATAAATATCCCTGTCCATTGATACATTCATTGAATACAAGCCATACATAGCTGGTATCCTTTATGTAATATTTAATGTAGTTTTTATTAATAAGCACTTCTTTACCTACCAGGTCGGAAAAAACCATCTTTCTTTTTGAATCCAGCCCGTCATGGCTCCAGGTAATTGTATCAGGTTTGCAATTCCTCATGCCAATAGCCACATAGGGCTTATCAGGATGTTCTATTGTGAAACGTAAAGTATCGCTGTTGCAGGTAGTATCACAAAAAGTCTGTATAGATGATTTGCAGGCAGTAAAGGGAACAGAAAAGGCAATAATCGCAACTAACATAAGGGCAAAAACTAATCTCATATTTATTGGTTTTATAGCAAACAAAAATAATCAATGAAAGGGTTCAGGTGCAATTTTCTTTTACTACCCACAAAGAGCCAGGAAGGCTCCAACCTATTTTCTTTGTGTTCTTAGGGGTTTAGTGGGAAAAGCTTTTATGAGGCAACAAACTCAGCTTAACAGTAGTACCTTCGGCCGATAACATAATACATGGTCAATAGTCTCCGGTCTTTTCAAAAAAATGTAAGTATTAGTAAAAGGTCTTTTAGAAGGTTTCTAACCAAGCTTGAAAAAAACCCGCCCCGTGATTTAGATAAATTAACCGTCAGTACAGAGAAAGAGGTATGGGCTGAAGTAGATTGTCTCAGTTGTGCCAATTGCTGCAAAACGATGACACCTACCTATACACCGAAGGATATTAAAAGGATAGCCATACATCTTAATATGACTTCGGATGAGTTTAAAAAGAAATGGCTGATCAAAGAAAGGAATACCGGCGACTGGTTAAATATAAGCACCCCCTGCCAGTTTCTCAACCTGAAAGATAATAAGTGCGGTATATATGAAGTGCGGCCAGTTGACTGCTCAGGTTTTCCGCATTTACCCAAAAAGAAAATGACGGATTATATGCATGTACACAAGCAAAACCTTGAGTATTGCCCTGCTACTTTTAAACTGGTGGAAAAAATGATGATGCATTTAAGAGACAAATAAGTAGCGAAAGGGGAGCAGGATATATTGATAATCGTAAACACAGTCACTACTCACCCGTCACCAAGAGCTTGCCAAAGGGGACCATTCACTTTATAAAAAAACATCTTCAATCAAAAAAAACTCCGGCTCCTTATCCCTGAACAATGTGATAGCAAGGATATTGTACTGTATCCATTTATAACCGGGATTAAGAAAAAGGAATTCATCAGCGGCCCGTTGAAGGTTCTTAAATTTTTTTTTCCCCACACTATCTTCCGGGTGGCCGCCAAAAGGAGAGTGATGCCGTGATTTGACTTCTACAATATGCAGGAAGTTATTTTTTAACGCGATAATGTCTATCTCATACTGTTTATGCCGCCAGTTGCGGTGCAGTATCTCGTAGCCTTTTTCTTTCAGCCACCTGGCTGCCATGTCTTCCCCCTCCATGCCGAATTTATTATGTTCAGCCATGTATTATCTTTACCCAAAGTAAAGAATTTTATGACTGGCATAGCACGGCTAACCGGAACGATCAAACATTATGACTGGGGCGGCGCTGCATTTATCCCCTCATTGCTAAAAATAAATGATACCAGCGGTAAGCCTTTTGCGGAATACTGGCTTGGCGTTCATCCGCAGGCGGATTGCAAAGTGATACTGCCGGATGGCTCTCCTGAGTTATTGCGTGATATGGTCCATGATGAACCGGTTAAAACAATCGGGGAGGATGTCTATCATCGTTTCAGCGATCTTCCTTATTTATTGAAAGCGCTGGATGTAAAAGATATGCTTTCGATACAGGTGCATCCGTCTAAAGCGGAAGCGGAAAAAGATTTCGTGGCGGAAAATGAAAAAGGCATTCCATTGAGTTCGCCACAACGAAATTATAAAGACAAAAATCATAAACCCGAGCTGATGGTAGCGATGGGGGAGTTCTGGTTATTGCATGGCTTTAAACCAAAGGAAGAACTCAGGGAGATATTGCAAACTGTTAATGAGTTACAATTTCTTTTACCGGTATTTGAAAGCGCAGGATACAGTGTTATTTATAAAAAGGTAATGGAGATGCCGCAGGATGAAGTGAATAAACATTTGCAATCTTTACTTGACCGCATCATCCCCTTATATAATACCGGTAAATTAAAAAGATCGCAGGAAGATTTCTGGGCGGCCAGGGCGGCGCAGACTTTTTCACAAGGCAAGAATATTGATAGAGGAATTTTTTCAGTTTATCTATTCAATCTTGTCGGGCTGCAAAAAGGCCAGGCTATTTTCCAGGATGCCGGTGTGCCCCATGCGTACCTGGAAGGACAGAATATTGAGATCATGGCCAGTTCCGATAATGTATTACGGGGAGGATTGACCACCAAGCATATTGATGTAAAGGAATTGCTGAAGCATGTAAAATGCGAACCGACCAACCCCAATATACTGAACGGGGAAAGGTCAATTGATGGTCTTGTATATAAAACCCCGGCTCCTGATTTTGAATTATCTGCTTATGAACTTAAAAAAGGGGACAACGTTTTATTAATGACAGCTACCGCAGATATTCTGTTACTGGTAAAAGGGGATGCTGAGTTAGTAAATGGCCCTGAAAGCGTTAGCCTGCAGATCGGATCGCCATCCGCTATTATCTTTGCCGGGAATATGGCCACCCTGTCGGCAAAGGAACCATCACTTGTTTTCAAGGCTTCCGTGCCACCCCTGAACGTTAATAAATAGAACAGGTATTTAGTTCAATTCATTTATTTTTGCAGCGAAACTGAACAAATATGAAACTCAACAGATCAACAATTATTGTCTTTTTATTACTACTCATATCGGCCGCTTTATACCGCATTATTCCCAACAGACCTTTCGGTTTTGCACCCCAGATGTCTATGGCCTTACTGGGTGGCGCGGTGATCAAAGACAAAAAATGGGCGTTTATCCTGCCCGTGTTATCATTATTTATATCCGATCTTATTTTTTATGGACTGCACGCAGCGGGCCTTACGGATATGCTGGGTTTTTATGATGGGCAGTGGGCTATCTATCTCGCTTTTATATTAATTACCGCTTTTGGCTTTTTAATGAAAAGGATCAGCGTACTGAATGTAGCCGCTTTCTCCATAGCCGGTTCAGTTATTTTTTTCCTCATATCCAATTTCATTACCTGGAAAGTAGGGCAGGGCTTTGCCCGCCCGCAAACATTCGAAGGGCTGATGCTCTGCTATGGTGATGGTATCGCCTTTTACCGCCAGTTCGGATTAATAAATGGGTTTGCCGGTAATTTTATCCTCGGCGACCTGATCTGGAGTTTTATTCTCTTCGGATCATATTCCCTGGTTACAAAGTTTATGGCTGTTTCGAAAACGCAGGTGGCGTAACATTGATTTAGCCAGCTGAATTGCTACTATCATCTTTGTTGCGACGCTCCATTCAGGATTCTGTTCGCTATTGGGCATTTGCGAAGTTTTCTTTTGAATGCGATGCATATTCCTGTTCGGTGTTTGTTGGTGACTTTAGTAGTCAAATCAATAATTAGTAGAAAAATGAACAGAGGTTCGTAAATTAGTGTGGTGAGCCAATTTGTTTAAACGATAGAATCAAATATTAAAATGAGATTTGAAGTAGAAATAGAAGATTTTGACATTATCGCATCAGGAACTATTATAGGAGTAGTTGATAAGCCTATAATCTTCAAAATTGAAGATTTAATCTTTGAGTTTATTTTTAAAGATAATCTTAAAGAACAAAGACTATTTACACAAATACCGCCTGATGGCAAAAAAATGATAATGCAATTTGAAAATTTCAATAATTCATTAGGAACTGGCAATCTCGAACCAACAAAAATTGGTTTTCTAAATGACAAGGACTTATTTATAAACTATAGGGTCTATGCCCTTGCAGAAAAAGCAAGCAAACTTTTACATTATACCTGGTTACTTGGAAAGAACAAAGGAGGTGTAAATGGGTAATAAAGTTACAGCCCCTAATATTGACGCTTCGGTAATTTACGAAGGAGGGGATATTACTCAAATAACGGCTGATGAACTAAAGGGAAACATTGTAGGTATTAGACAGTTAATAAATTCTCACAATCTTGTTGCAACTGAAAGTAAAAATAAAGATCGGCAAATTCAAGAATATAAATCTGAAAATGAGTATTTGAGGACTAGTCCATATGTTTCGATTATTGCAGCGGTGGTAAATATTGTTGGATCCCTAATAATTGGAATCTCGACAGAAATGATGGGTAATGAGCTACAGGCTTCTGATGCAGATGTGTCAAGAAAAACAATTTTGCTACTCGTAACAGGCATTACTCTTGTTTTGCTAGGTTCGCTTGCCTCAATATTTTATCCTAAAGCCAGAAGTTGGTTTAATAAGAAAACAAAATAACGAATGATTATTAGTGAGTATCTATTTCACTGACGAGTCTTCCCTACTACTTTTTAAGCCGATGTCTCGGCCAGTATGTTCTGCGAATAAAATGAAACTGGCGGCCCGACCCGGCGTCAATTTAAGGAGTTTCTGTTCGCTTCAGCATTCGCGAAATTTTTACCAGGTTTTATTTAATCGCCACCCATTTCAAACAAACCGGTTTTCCCACTCCAATTCTTTTTCCTGTATCAGTCAGTAACCCGGTTTTCTTATCTCTTTTAAATATTACTATTTCATTGCTTTCCTGGTTAGCCACCAATAAAAAATTACCTGAAGGATCAAAATTGAAATTGCGGGGTGTCTTTCCAAGTGTGGACTGATGACCTACAAGAGCCAGCTTACCATTTTGCTGGTTGATTGTATAAATCGCTATCGTATTCGAAGTAGAACGGTTAGACGCATATAAAAATTTACCATCAGGAGATACATGGATATCGGCGCTTCCTGCAAAACTGGTATCATTGACCGGCATGGTGCTGATCCGTTGTATATCTTTTAAAACACCGTTATTGTATTGAAAGGCAACAACCGTTCCGCTCAGTTCTTCTATTAGGTAACCGTATTTATTATTGGGATGAAAAGTAAAATGCCGGGGACCCGCACCATCTGTTGATTTGGCAAAGGGCTGTTTGGCGGGAGTAAGTTTGCCTGTTGTTGCATTAAACGCATAGATCATTACTTTATCAATGCCAAGATCGGGTACAAACAGAAAACGATTGTCGGCTGATAGCAACGTGCAATGCACATGCGGGCCGCTTTGTCTTTCTTTATTAAAACCTGATCCTTCATGCTGAATAACTGTAGTGGGTGCGCCAAGGCTTCCATCACGTTTTACCGGGAGCACAGATAAACTCCCGCTTGTATAATTGGCGGCAATTACCCATTTGCCTGTTTTGTCAACAACAACATAGCAGGGGTGATCCCCTTTTGTGGGTTGTTCATTAATATAGGTGAGAACTCCTGTTTTTTTATTAAAGGAAAAAGCTGAAATTTCTCCTCCTTTGCCACTACCGTCTGCGTCTTCATGCACAGCATATACAAATCGCTGATCCGGCGATACCGCCACAAAGGAAGGGTTTGACGTTTTAATATGACTTACTTCTTTAGAAGATCCGTCAGCGCTGTTGAATTTATACACATAGATGCCTTCACTTTTCCCCCCGGTGTAGGTTCCTACTATGAGATAATTTTCGTTACTGGCAGGCTGAAATAAGAATGCAGATGCAATCGCTGAAATAATTAAACTTTTCATGCCGTCAAATTACAGATAAGGAAGTAAATAGCCATAAACAATTTTACCCGCCATAGAAACCGGGCCGGCATCTTTCAGGCTACTTTAACAAGTGCTTATCAAACCATTTGTTTTATGGCACAGTCTTACCAGTGTATCATTAAAAATTGATCAAATTAAATCTACTATTATGAAAAAGGTTTTTACTATTTCGTCTTTGCTCATCTTATCTGCCGTTTTATTTACCGGCTGTTACAAACAACGGGATATGGGCTTTAATGAGGACTACTGGCTTTCTAAAGAAAGGGGAGAAGTGGTGTACAGTGACAGCTACTGCAGTTATTATGTCGTGGAAACCAGTAACGGTTATTCCATTGTTCGTGCTTACGGCAATTATAAACCTTATGAAGGAGAGATTATTTATGGCGATTTCAGTTACGCCGGCACACATGATATTTACAATCGTTCAAGCGGTGATATCTTTACCGGTACTGTTACCGATTACTGGCTCACCTATTATGAAGCGCAGGATGCTGTTGATTATTATTGCCCTCTTGGAAAAAGCGCCAATGGTAAAGTCGCCAGCGACAGTAAAAGTAATTTCAGAAAGAAAAATTAAGAAATAATAGCTAAGAGATCATGCTTCGGCAGGCTCAGGATGGAAAAGGAGGAAAAGAGTTATATCTCGTTTCCTCCTTTCTTATTTTTGACACCGTATGAATTTTACAAAACTTTCAGGCGTTGTCAATGATGGAACGATTTTCTCCTTCTCTCTTTTCCTCTTTTGAACTTTTAGCCAGCGAAGCAGCAATTCTTTTATACGTTTCTTCATCAGAAAGTGTTTGCGGGATAAATTTTTCCCCGATCACTTTTTCATATAATTCAATATAACGATTTGAAATAGTATTTACCCAGTCATCGTTCATCTCCGGAACAGTTTGCCCTTCTTTGCCCATGAAATTATTGGCGATCAGCCATTCCCTGACGAACTCTTTGCTCAATTGCTGTTGCCGCCCTCCTTTGGCCTGTCTTTCTTCAAAACCATCAGCATAGAAATACCTGGAAGAGTCAGGCGTATGGATCTCATCCATCAGGTATATTTCATCGCCTATCTTACCGAACTCATATTTTGTATCCACGAGGATCAGGCCCCTGTTAGCTGCCAGTTCTTTTCCCCGGGCGAATAATTTCAAGGTATAATCAGTAAGTATGTTCCATTCTTTTCCTGTTGCCAATCCTTTTTCAATGATCTCTTTTGCAGAAATATCCTCATCATGTCCCTGTTCAGCTTTGGTGGATGGTGTGATGATCGGGGTGGGGAAGTAGTCATTCTCTTTCATGTCATCGGGCATAGGCACGCCGCACAATGATCTTTTGCCTGATGAATAAGTTCTCCATGCATGACCGGTAAGATTACCGCGAACTACCATTTCAATTTTGAAAGGGATACATTTTTTGCCAATGGATACGTTTGGCGCCGGAACTTCGAGCAGCCAGTTAGGACAAATATCATTTGTGGCTTTTAGCATATAAGCAGCGATCTGGTTTAATACCTGGCCTTTGAACGGAATAGGTTTGGGTAAGATCACGTCAAATGCAGAAATGCGGTCGGAAGCAACCATTACCAGCAAATGATCATGAATAGTATAAACGTCACGAACCTTACCACTGTAAAAAGCTGTTTGACCGGGAAACTGAAATGCTGCCATAAACCGAAAGTATGAAGGGTGAAAAATATGCCCAAAGCAGAGCGCCCGGAGATTTCAACAACTTATACAAATGGGATTTTTAAATCAGGTGAACCGATGCTGATCTCACCCGGGCGAAATGCTGATATAGCAGCCATTTACAACATGTCCCGATTGTTATCGGAAAACTATTACGGATGTGCAACTATTATTGTTCTTTGTCGTTAAAAATTAAATTTTTAGATAAACTTTACAATGCTTATTTTTCCACCCTATTCCAAACTAAAAATTGCTTATTATGAGAAAAAGCTATCGCTTTTTGTCGGCCTCTCTAATAGCCAGCCTGTTTTCGGTTGCTGCCTTTGCTCAATCAATTACTGTCTCTGGTAATGTCCGCAATAGCTCTTCCAAAGAAGTGGTTCCTGCCGTTTCTGTTGTAGTGAAAGGATCCAGTGTGGGAACTTATACAAACTCTAACGGAGAATTCTCGCTTAAAGTAACTAAACTTCCTGTTGTACTCGTATTCAGTTCTGCCGGGGGATACGACAATTATGAAATGACTGTTAGCGATGCATCTGCAAAAATTGAAGTTGGCTTAACACCTAACAGTACGCTGGGGCAGGAAGTGGTAGTAGCCAGTACACGTACCGCCATAAGAAGCCTTGAATCTCCTGTTACCATTGAACGGCTGAGTAGTGCAAATCTTAAAGCCGCCGCCGCTCCTTCGGTGTATGAAGCTCTTTCCAACCTTAAAGGTGTAGATGTACATACTGCGAGTTTAACTTTTCGGACTGTAACCACCCGTGGCTTTGTAAGCAGTGGTAATACCCGTTTAAATCAACTGGTGGACGGTATGGATAACCAGGCGCCGGGACTAAATTTTGCTGTTAGCACAATTGTGGGTTTAACAGACCTGGATGTTGATAATATTGAAATTTTGTCTGGCGCGTCTTCTGTATTGTATGGATCAGGGGGTATGAACGGAACGGTGCTGATAAACAGTAAAAATCCATTTAAATACCAGGGCCTGAGCTATAACATCAAACAGGGCATCATGCATGTGGATGGCAAACA
>JAATGJ010000081.1 GCA_015654695.1 Chitinophagales bacterium
AATAATCACTTTATCATCTTCATTACTCTGTAATAATTTCTTCTTCAGCGATTTTACATTTTCCATCGTCACCTCTTCATTAAAGAGGAGATCAACCTGGATATTGGCCCCGTATTTTTCTTTTAATTTCTCAGACAGGTCACGAATATCTTTTTCGCAATATTGAAGGTTATGTGCAGTATCCGCAAAGCGATTAATACCCATCCCCACAAAATATATCTTTTCTGTTTTGGGCTGAACCGGATTATATTTTACGATCAGGGGTGTTCTGTAACTTTCAACACCATTGGAGTTCATGACCGATGTCTCAATGCGGTTGATACCCTGCGACAAAGTGATCTCAACATTCGTATTCAGGGTTTTGGACCTGGCGTCTTTTATGCTCTTGCCATTCTTCCCAAAGACCGGCACTTCATTTACCCAGACATTATAGCGGTTAAGGTTGGTTTTATTATCCCTGGCAGTAATGACAAGATTTAAATTACTTGTTTTTTGTTCATCATTTATTTTATCCCTGTTACCAAAATCCGATTCAGGCACTTCAAATTCCTCTTTAAATTGAGTAGTATCTATGTCCAGCTTTTTTATGCGTTTCTCGTAGGCATTACGGTAAGCTTCGATAACAGCAGGTGATGCAAGGCCAATAGCCTTTAATACCAGGTCGGGACGATTGTATTTTGTATCGAATTGGTCAAAGGGTAATACCTGCATGCCAGAAACATAACTTAAAACTTTAGCCCCGTTTTTTGAAGTCATGTAATAACCATTCTTCAGTACCATTATCCAATCCAGGGAATCAATTCTCATCAATGATATAGTATCCCTGGTCTTTTTGTTGATCAGCAGAGTTACCGGGCCATGAGATCTGTCAGTGGACAGATCTTTACCCATAGCCCCGGAAGGAGCATACAGCGCTGCCCGTTTTTTCCCCCGCTCAGAAGTATCTGCCTGGGCCACACGGTAAATCGTTTCAGGCGTTATAGTAGTATTGTCCTTGTTACCCGATTCAATATATTCATTAGTAAGTATGTAGTTTTTATCGGGGGAAATACTGTCATTTCTTATAGCGAAGCTGTCGGGTTTTTGAAAACTTGCTCCTCCTCTTATCAAATCCCAGTGCAGGTTATGTCCTTTATAATTTTTCGAATCTCCGGTAAGTTGCCGGAGCGATTCGAATTTTTCCTCTACCAATTTATCCCTTTCCGTTTTACTAAGCTTCAATTGTTTTTGATATATCTCTGCATCTGCCGCTGACTCGGCAGATATCCTGAATCCTTCATCCAATTTTGCAGATATTTCCGGGTCTGCTTTAATGAATCCCATTATTTGCTCCATGTTCCGGGGTCCGGAATAATTGAGATATACCTGTTGGCCATTTTCTGCAAATCCATAATAGGTAGGCGAAACAGAATGAGCTTTGAATTCCCCAATTGTTTCACCGTTCTTATTGATTTTTTTCAAACCATTATTATTTGTAATAGTCAGGTAGTCCCCGGAGGGTGATAAGTTAATTTTACCAGCGGAATAGTAGGATGGCAGTTTTGTGGAAGATAGTTGTTTTAAAGAAGTGGTATTCCAGGTCTCTATGTATTTGATGAATGTATTGAAAGACATGGTCGTGCTGTAAACAAACAAGGTATTTCCATCCTGGGAAAATTCAATTTCGCTGATCCTCTCTCCCTGCGCTTTGAGTGTGACCAGGGGTTCCTGTTTTTCAATCTGCCATAGTTTAACGAATCGTCCGCTATCGGTTGCAAAAAATCCCAGCATTCTGGAAGCGGTAAACTGGCGTAACCTTATATTGTGAGGAAATGACTTCTGGGGCAATGGTTCTTTATTTTCTTTAAGGGCGCTTAACAGTTTAGACAGTTCCCATAATTTTACAGATCCTTTTCTCCGGCTTGTGACCGAAAGTATGAATTCGGCATTTTGATACGTGGTAAAATAAGCGGTTTCAAAGAGCTTGCTCAAATCAGCAACGGGTTTGAAGTTTTTGGAATCAAGCAATGTATAATTTTTTGTGTACAAACTCTCGGTTTGCTTAGATCGCATTTCCATCACTTCTTTACTTCTCGACTCCATTTTAATTCTAATCAATTTCATATACTCTTCCATGGACATTGAGTCAGGTCTTTTTGAATCATCCATTTCATTATTTTCTTCAATTTTTTTTTCATTAGAATCAAATCCAATTTCTCCAATTTCTGTTCCTGTTGAATCCAGCTTCATTCCCGGCATTGCTTTTTTCATTTTTTCTATCATCAGTTTCCTTAATTGAGCCGGATCAGTTATATCCGCAGGACGGTATTCCTGCCGCCTGTTTAGATCTTCAGAATAATTTGCAACCAATAAATCGCCGGTCGTAACAGCAAACTTCATATCCGGGCTCCCGGTGAATGGGAAGACAGTCAGCAGCTTTCCGGTTTTGACATCCCATTTCTTAAAAGATAATTTTTCCGCTGAGTTTTCGCTATTGTTTTGGCCTGTAGCCGTGACCAGGTAAGAAGCATCCGGAGAAAGCAGCACCTGTTGTACAGGAGCCCCGGTATTTATTCTTCGAATCTCATACCCGGTTTTTGCATCCCAGATAATGAATGTATTATCGGCACTGCCGGTAACAACCCATTTACCGTCTGCTGAAATTGAAACAGAGCGTATTGCTTTCTGATGTCCCATGGGTATTTTCAGTGCAGGCCGTTTCGACTGACCGTTTATACAATCAAGGAACAAGAGCTGAAAGACAGTAATGAGCAATATTCCTAAACCATTCCAATTGTTAAAAAAATGGAGTATGAACCTTTTCATATATTTTTAGTTTTATTACCTGATAATATAGCTATAAGTAAGTATTACCATACAATCCAATCCACATTTTGGGTTTCATTCCTGGTAGTAGGTTGCTGTAAACCTTTTGTCAATTCACTAACCCGGCTGCTGACGTGTTTCTTCAATTCATTTACTGTTACAGTTTTACCAGTTTTTAATAACTCAAGTACACTATATGTAAACACACCATTCTTCAGATCACCGCGTTCTAAAGCAAACTGGGTTCCGGCTGCGGCAGAGATGATGGTAGTACCTGTTCCTCTACCCACATTGACAAATAATTCCTGCATCAGTTCAAAACTATTCTTCGTTCCAAGCTTGTTGTTTTGTGATGGGGGTAATTTTATTCCCCTGCTATCCGGGCTGACATTATTTTCTTTTTTCAGATCGGCCTGTACCGCAGCAATCTTCTGCATATCTTCTTTATCTACTTCACCACTATGACAGGCATCTATCATCAGCAGTTTCTTCCGGGCTTTGATACCATCCACTAAATTTTCCAGTTCATCGTAGGGCAGACCATTTTGTTCGGGCTGATTGAAATTTACATTGTAGGTGGAGAGATAGTAATCATAACTCTTACTCAACAGGCCATGACCGCTATAGGCAATAATCACTTTATCATCTTCATTACTCTGTAATAATTTCTTCTTCAGCGATTTTACATTTTCCATCGTCACCTCTTCATTA
>JAATGJ010000167.1 GCA_015654695.1 Chitinophagales bacterium
GGAGAGACACTGATCAATCCATTACCCACTTTGTAAGTTCAATGGGCACTACCGGGACGATCATGGGTTGTTCACGTTTTTTTAAAGAAAAAAATCCTGCGATACAAATTATAGGTTGCCAGCCCACCGAAGAATCTTCTATCCCCGGCATACGCCGCTGGCCCAAAGAATACTTACCCAAAATATTTGAGCCGGAGAGAGTAGATCGTGTTATGGATGTATCACAACAGGAAGCTACGATGCTGGCAAGACAGTTAGCCAAAGTGGAAGGTATATTCGCCGGCATGAGTAGCGGTGGCGCGGCATCGGCTGCTATACGACTCGCAAAAGAAATTGATAAAGGTGTTATCGTCTTCATCGCCTGCGACCGTGGCGACCGCTACCTGAGCAGCGATCTGTTTGGATAATTTTTTGGAACACGGATTGAACGGATCAAACGGATTTACATGGATTTTTTTTATGAATAGTAATATTAGCAATGAAGAATTTATCAGTGCTAATCCATCCAATCCTTGTCATCTGTGTTCCTGTATTTTGTGCCGCAGGCACCCATTTTACAATCCCCCCTTATCTTTGTCCCATTAACAATTACTGCAAAAACTAACGATCATGCCTGCTAAAAAACTCACTGATCTTCTTGGCGATAAAGCTGAGTATTTACTCAATTACCAGTCAAAAACTATTTCAAAAGACCAGTTACACCTGCCCGGTCCTGATTTCGTTGACCGTATCTGGATTAACAGCGACAGAAATCCCAGCGTATTGCGTAACCTGCAACTCCTATATAGCAACGGTAGGCTGGCCAATACCGGTTACTTATCCATTCTCCCCGTTGACCAGGGAATAGAACACAGCGCCGGTGCATCCTTTGCTAAGAACCCTGTTTACTTTGATCCCGAGAATATCATTAAGCTGGCGATAGAAGGCGGTTGCAATGCCGTAGCTACTACGTATGGCGGCCTGGGATTTCTGTCAAGAAAATATGCGCATAAAATCCCTTTTATCGTTAAGATCAATCATAACGAGTTTCTCACTTACCCCAATAAGTTTGACCAGCTCATGTTTGCTTCGGTCAAACAAAGCTGGAACCTCGGTGCGGCTGCAATAGGCGCTACTATTTATTTCGGCAGCGATGAATCGGCCAGGCAGATACAGGAAGTAAGCAAGGCATTTGAGATGGCGCATGAACTGGGAATGGCTACCATACTATGGTGCTATTTAAGAAACCCCGCATTCAAAACAAAAGAAAAAGATTTTCATGTATCAGCCGATCTTACAGGACAAGCCAATCATCTGGGCGTTACCATTGAAGCGGATATTATCAAACAAAAATTGCCGGAGAACAATGGCGGTTATCTTGCACTGAACACCAAAGAATCGGCTTATGGTAAAAATGATAAACGTATTTATGATGAGCTCACCACTGATCACCCGATAGATCTTTGCCGCTACCAGGTAGCTAATTGTTATATGGGTCGTGCAGGATTAATTAATTCAGGTGGCGCGTCTTCCGGCGCCAGCGATATGGCTGAAGCGGTAGTTACTGCTGTAATCAATAAAAGAGCAGGTGGCATGGGCCTCATCTCCGGCCGCAAAGCTTTTCAGCGACCAATGAAAGAAGGTGTGGGAATATTAAATGCGATACAGGATGTGTATTTGGATAAAGAAGTGACGATTGCATAATACAATTATTGGCCAAGCTTCATTACTACTATCATCGTCTGTTGCGTCGCACTCTTGTACGTTCTGTTCGCTATTCAGCATTTGCGAAGCATATGATCTTTGTTCGAGTTTTAATTGAAAATGGATTAAATTCGGAATAAGAAATTACGCCGATATAATCGTTGGAAGCAAACCACTATGAACCGATATATTATTTTACATATCATCTTTGGAGTGATGCTTTGTTTAACCGCATGTGATAATAAGACCAAAGCAAAAGTTGAACTCATAAACCATACAATAGACAGCCTGACACCTGCAAAAATAATTTCTCTAAGTGATCTGGTTAAAGAGTATACTACTTTAGACGGACAAAGTATTCAGACCGAAGGAAACGTATATTTCGAATTTGAGAACGTATCTATCTGTATTGACAAAGGATACTACGGCAAATGTTTTTGGCTTGACTTGAACAGGGACTTATTCATAAATGACAGCTTGCTTCAAAAAGCTTCCGGTCAAAAATTTATTTTAAAAGGAACAATTGACATTTCAAGCAAAGGACATTTGGGTGCTTACTTAGCAACAATCAGAAATGTTTATTACGTAAAAACAAAATAGGCCCCCGCCCCGTTGGATGAGTCTTCCGAACCAATAAAAAAATAAAAATTACAGGGCTGTTGTGCTGAGAAAACCTGAATAAACACTGGTTTTATACGCAAAAAATAAAATCCTATGCTAAAGTTTCGGCCTGCTTACTTCATTCTTACCATCATTCTCTTCATTACTGAGATATGTATCGCCAATTTTTTTCATGATGGATTTATCAGAAATAATCTCGGGGATTTTTTAGTAGTAATCTTAATTTATTGTTTCATCAGGTCATTCTTTAATTTATCAGTTTTATCAACAAGTATTGCCGCTCTGTTATTTTCCTATGCAGTCGAGGTCTCCCAATATTTTAAATTCGTCGAAAAATTGGGACTGCAAAATTCTAAAATTGCAAGAATACTAATTGGCACATCATTCGAGTGGGCAGATATACTTGCATACACTTTGGGAATCGGGTTCGTATTGCTAATTGAAAAACTGCGTAGCAAAACATGAGGTAAAAGCCTGGTTCTTTTCGAAAAACATGAAACATAATGTTTCTATCCGCCAGGCCGAAGCAATCTCATAAAAATAGTTTCGTAAACCTTAGTAGAAATCATATCGCATCAACGGCCCCACCTTATTACCTTATTGCCCCAAAAGCCTGCAATCTTCTAAAAAAATTAATCGAATAAGGTAATAAGGTTCTATACATTTTAATTAACCGATTTTCTACTAAGGTTAAAGAGACATTACTTCTGATTGGTATAACATTCATCTTATTCAGTCTTTGCAATGCTGATACTCTTTACTGCATTTTTGATTTAGAAATAAATTAGCTGAATAGCGAACAAAAAGATGAACGGAGCGTCGCAAGTGACGATCATCCGTGTTAATGTCGCTGGTACCAGAATGTATTTATTATATCTGATTGGAGTAATTCTGCTTTGCTATACTGGTAATCTTTTCTGCATTTTATTGCTAATGAATTACCTCGAAGCAATAAATAACTCCAATACAACGTTAGCGGCTTTCATAAAAACAGCAACATGAAAAGACTTCTTAAAATTGCAGGATTTGTTTTACTGGCAGGAATACTAATCATTGGAGGACATATCTATTACTTAACTACCCTTTCTGCCAGGGAAAAGTACCCGGCAGATAGCTACCTGGGTGCAGAAACCAATAAGACTGCTTTGATAATAGTGGCGCATGATGACGATATGGTAGGCAGCGCCGGCACCATAACGAAGCTTTGCAAGAATGGCTGGAATATCCATGAGATGTGTTTTTATCAGCAGGAAGGATTATACAATACAAAAGACAGTATTAAAAACCCCATCCGCAAAATGGACTTGAAACGGGTGGCTGCTATACAAGGTTTGTCGGGAATAGATCCCATTGATTTTAATTTCAGAAATGATACGCAAACTGAAAAGGCTTATTTACCCATGCCCTACAGTAAGTTCCCTGAAAATTACAAAATGGATTCGCTGACCGGCTACATTGCCGGGTATATTGAGAAGTATAGGCCATCCGTTATTTTTACTTTAGACAACCTGGTAGGTGGATATGGAAACCCTGATCATGTTGTAGTCAGTCAACTGGTACTGGCTTATTGCCGCCTGCATAAGAATGATCCCGGTTTTAGTGTAAAAAGAATTTATCACCCTGTTTTTCCCCCGTCATTGGCGGAAAGAGTTTTAGGAAAGCTTCCTGTTTATATCGAAGCAAAAAAAGTGTATCAATGTGATGGAATGCCCCTCCCCGATGTGCAGGTTAATATCTACTCTTATGCTGCACAAAAAAAAGAAGCCATGCAGGCATATACTACGGAGCAAAACTCCCTGAAACAAATATGGCCTTTCTATAACTGGTACCCGTCCTGGATCTATTTTAAAATATTTGACAGGGATTTTTTTAAAATTACAGAGGTGGCCAAACTATAAAAAACTATTCCTGGAGGGTAGCGTGGTTAGTGTAGAGTGAGAGCAATATGATTTCATACGGATATGTACTAAGGCTTTGGAGCTTGTTCTTTGCTCAGCAATCCCCTTTATAAAGTTCACAAAAAATCGGAGTCTCCGGGTTCCCCCTTTTTAAAAGGGCAATTGTAAAAGTCATTCATCGGAGATTCGCAAGGGGGATTCATACACCGCGAACACAATCACTTTCTGTACCTGGACGGCCTATCTTTTATCCCAGGATACTTTGCCTCATAGTCCAGTATGTAATTCGTAATAGTTTTTAATACCAGCTCCATATCCTTTCTAACTTGCATTTCTGAAAAGCGCAGAAAATTCAATCCCGTTGTTTCAAGTATCTTTTGTCGCTCTTCATCTTTTATTCTTTGCTCTGGTTGATTATGATAACTGCCATCAATTTCTATTACCAGGTTTAACGGTTTGCAATAGAAATCCACGATATAATTTTCTAATGGTTTCTGCCGGTTAAATTGATAGTACATCAGGCTTCCTGCTCTCAGTTTTTTCCAAAGTAATATTTCTCCCGGTGTCGAATGATTTCTTAATTGTCTTGAAAAATCTTTGAGGTTAGTATTGTAAGGCAGGTAAAACATGAAACAAATTATAAACCGTTTATTTCAAATTTAATAAAATTAAAAATACAATATACAGCCGGGATGTCAATACGGTGATACTTTCAGAAGACCCTACGCCTCTCTCACGGACCAGAATCGTAAACCTCTGCTCACCATCAAAAATTTAGTGCCCTGGAACAGCAGGGTAATAACTTTTGTGATGCTAATAATCTTCACTGCATTTTTGATTTGGAAATGAATTAAATTCGGAATAAGAAATAATGCCAATACAAACCTTGTGTGCTATGCACAAGTTTCCTGATTTGACGATTTGCAATACAGTCACATGAATACTGACAAACCCGGACAATTATGACAGAATGTGTTCCTTTTTCCAGGTTCGTAACATAGGCCAAACCATACAATGGTTTGAGGGTATTGGTTTTACATGTACGGCTAATAATCTTATATGGGAGCCTGACTGCGAACTTAATTGGGCAAGGCTTGAATGGGAAGGCGCTGGTTTCATGCCTGGACCAAACGGGCGGGAAACCATTTCTGGTAGTAAGGATGCCAGTCTTTGGTTTAATGTGGACTCTATTGACGGAATTATTGAAGTATTATTAACTAAAGGCATTCAACCGGACATTGAGCCGGAAATTTTTATGGAAGAAAAGTTGTTACATTTAAAGATATTAATGGCTTTACTGTATCATTTTCCTGCGAATTGATAAAAAATAATGGCTAATGAGTTGCTATAAGATAATATACGGGCAGTATGCAATTTGATCCAGGCAACCCCGTAATAAAACTTTGCGCGGAAGGGATGAATTCCGAAGCACGGGGAGAAATAGCTAATGCAAAACAATTGTTTCAACAGGCATGGGATATTTCTTCCAATGATTTTGAAAAATTCACATCTGCTCATTATATGGCCCGGCATCAAAAAAATATAGCTGATAAATTGAAATGGGATGAAATGGCATTGAGTATCGCGCTGAAAATAAAAGATGAAAGCATAAGAACATATTATCCTTCTCTTTACCTGAATATCGCGAAGTGTTACGAAGACTTAACAGATATGGAGAATGCCAAAAAGAATTATCAATCAGCGCTCTCTTTTGCAAATTTGCTGCCCGATGATGGTTACGGCAAAATGATAAGATCGGGAATAAACAAAGGAATAGAAAGAATAACCAGGTAATTTTGAGCAATAATGTAAAGTTCCCGGGTTCGGGAATAGCCGAACTTAATTTATCATCCGAATTATACATTGAGATCAACAGGAGGAAATGTCATTTCGTAAAATCATAAAAAGAGAAATAGAAGTTGCCTTTTCCAAACATTCTCAGCCGGTTTGGTTCAGAATCCTGAAATATATTTTACTGGCTATTGTTTTATACTTCTTTTGGGGCAGCCAACTACTTGGGATCATTTTACTTATTCTGTTTGCTGCTGCACTGGTTTTACATTTTTGGTACAGGTACAAAACGTATGGCTGGACAAAAAGTTATGGGATGTGGAACTATGATAAGGGCAAATCCAACCAGGAAAACCAATAATTATTATTGAGCGAAAAACAGTTGAACTATTACTTACTGGCACATCTCTTTTACTATACAAGGGCTTTTCGTGAGACCCTGGAATAAATTAACAGGGATTATCAACTTTAACCGGGCCGTTTCAACTAATTTTAGAAGTTCTCCAAAAATCACTTACCCGCGATCAACTATGTTTTTAAAAATACTGACTGTTGCAGGGCTTGCAACTTTCGAAATATATGCAGCCATCCCGGCAGGATTTGCATTTGGCCTTTCACCCTGGATAATATTTTTTGCCAGCCTTACAGGAGGATTAGCAGGCGTATTTGTTGCTGCATTTTTAGGCGATAAGATCAGGGCCTTTTTTCATAAGAACAAACCGGTAAAAGAAATACCCAAAAAGCATCCAATGGTAACCCGGCTCTGGAATAAGTATGGCATTATCGGCTTAGGATTTTTAGGTACGCTTTCTGTTGGCGCTCCCATTAGTATAGCTGTAGGAGTCGGGTTGAATGCCAACCTGAAAAAACTGCTGACCTGGTGTTGTATTGGTGTAGTGACCCGGTGCGTTTTGTTTACGCTTATCGGTTATTACGGACTCCAATTATTATAAGCAATTTGAAGAGCATTTTTTAAAGCCGCCGCTATTTCATCCAGTTCCGCAGGATATCTTTATCAAATACCAGGTTTTCACTCGTGGCTCTTTGCGACAGGAATTTCATTCCATAAAGAGATATCAGGCAGCAAGATATTCCAATTCTTCATTGGCAGCAGGAAAGCGGAATGCAATGGTAGTAACATTCTTATGTTCATTAGTAATATTGATATCACCACCGATTTTTTCCGCCATCGGAACCACCTCCTGCAGGTTGCAGGCTACAGCGTAGGTATGACAACTATTGTCATCTTTTACAAATACTTCTATCATATTACCGTATGTTTCTTTTGCTGATACCCGGATACAGGTATCTTTTGCATTACTGACCACGGCGTAGAGCAGGCCATTTATTATCGCACCCACCGCAGTTTCATCCATCCTAACATCAAGTTTTTCAGGTACATCGTTCACGATCAGGCTGCCATTGCGCATTGCCATCGCCAATGAAGTTTTTACTGACTGACCTACTAAATTTTTTAAAATGGCTTTGGGCGGAAGGCTATAGGTTGTTACGGGTATGAGGTTTTTCATAAAATAGATTTACAGATTAAAAAAAGGGTACGGATCAATTGGTTACTTGTAAAAGGGCAAAAAATCTAATAATTGAGTTAGCATTCATTAAATATTCTGAGACAAAGTAACCACCAAAAACAGGCTTAAAAAATAGTGCAGTTTGTCATTACCGGGTAGAGTTTACGCTACAAACCTCATGAACAGGTTTTTATGTAAAATATAAAGATGGAAGTAAGCAAAATGCCCTGAATAGCTGCTCTTTAAAAAATCTATTTACCTTCGGTTTCATTAAGAATTTATTCATGCAAATAAAGAGAATAGCCAGCGGTGAAAGTGATTTAGTCGTTGGTTTATTTGACAAATACAGGGTGTTTTACAAACAACCATCCGACCAGGTACTGGCTGAAAATTTTATTACAGAACGGCTGATCAACAATGAATCCGTCATTTTTGTCGCCATGCATGAAACGAATGGCAAAATAATCCCGGTTGGGTTCGCCCAATTGTACCCGCTATATTCGTCGGTACGAGCCATAAAAAACTGGATACTGAATGACCTGTATGTTGAAAGGGAGTACAGAAAGCAGGGCGCCGGTGAGAAATTAATAAAAGCGTCTATTGATTTTGCTAAAGAAAACAAAGCCAAATTCATTCAGCTTGAGACAGCAACAGACAACTTTCCGGCACAAAGCCTTTATGAAGCCATTGGATTTAAAAGACAGGAACAAATCAATGAATTCTATATATACCGGATGGAACTGAATTAAATAACCGGGTACTCATCAAAAAATCAGTACTTCTTCCATTAATCCGCGATCCCTGTTTCTCCTTCTCCCGCAGGAAAAGTAAATGAAATAGTTGTTATTTTCTGACGCTGGTTAGTGATATTGAGTTTGCCTCCTATCTTTTCAGCTATCGGCACTACATTCTGCAGGCTAAGGGCAAGCGCATAACTATTGTAGCAATTATCGTCCTTTACATTTATTTCTATCATCTTGCCGTAAAGTAGTTTTGCTGAGATATAGATATGGCTTTCTTTAACATGGGTGATAACAGCGTGAAGCAACCCTCCTATTACTGAACCTACTATCGTTTCATTAGCATAAATGCTTAATTTATTATTCACATTATTGATAAGTGAATTGCTATTGTCCAGGGCTATGGGTAAATATTTTTTTATACTGTCTTCAACTAACTGGTATAAAGACCCGGACCTGTGGCTGCCCATATCTATCAGATGTGTGGTTTTCATATAGATGGTTTTATAATTGGTGTTATTAATAAGCAAGCCGGAACAGGTTTAATAAGGGACTGGCTGGTGGCCAGTCCCTGCTCTTCTTCCAAAGGATATATAGATACCTGTTTCACGGGGCTAGACCTTAATATTCTGACATGTATATTGAAAGCATTTATACTACTTTGAATAATACATACCAGAACATTGGGACGTTAATTGCCCGTTTGCCAGGAACTATGTTGTTTGGTTTAATGCAGTAATTATCTGATCACTGCATGGATCTCTGGATGATTAAGGATAAGGTTACACAGTTAAGCTCAGGTTTGCAACTGTAAGACACTGGCATTATTCATAAACCGTGCCATTCACGAAAAGTGTGAAAAAGTAAAGCGTTTTACTACCAAAATCAGGTAGTTAGGTGAAAATATTGATTTGAAATAAGAACAGGTTTTCAGGCTTTTCGCCTGCTGAATATCCTCCCCAGCATATCATACAATTCCGGGTGTTTTGCGCGGAGAAGGTCGGGGCGTTCAAAAAAATATTCAGATACCACTGCGAAAAATTCCGCCTGGCTTGTAGCGCCGTAAGGATTGATATCAGACCTGTTTTTCATAATAGCAGCGATATTTTTGTGCATCATATCCAGCCAGGGCAATGTATATTGATGTTGTAATAATATTTCCGGAACACCATCTGTATCTCCATCCGTTTTATCCACCAGGTGTACAAACTCGTGAATAGCGGTATTGTTCTTATCTGTCATATTGGAAAATCCCTGCCGCAAAGCATGTTGAGAAAGTATCATCACATGCTGCATAGGGCCGGAACCTACCATGCCCAGTACAGAACGATCCCGGCCTTCCTGTTGGAATTCTTCATTAAAGGTTTCAGGATAAAGTAATACTTCGTTTAAATTCGGATACTCCCAGCTGGGAAAAGCATAAATGGGAATGATAGCGCTGGCGCCGATCAGTACCCGGTCAATATCCTCTACTGCAGCATCAACACCGGTAATACGGATGCCGGAAAGAAAATGCTGCACCCTTTCTTCAAATTGCTTTTTTCCAGCATCATCAAGCTTTTTATAAAACTGAACATGATCTTTCAACAACTGCCGGTAATTTTCCGGCAGGGGTGCGATGGCAATACTTCTTCCGCCTTTTTTGAATAAACGAAGAAAGATCAGTACAAGAGCGGCCAGCAATCCGGCAGTGATCAGCAGTGCATTCATAATAACTGTGAAATTAAGAACTGCAGGGTTACTGCTGATCAATCCCTGGTTTTCTATTTTCTTTTAGTCTTGACAGGCTTCTGTGTTTGTAAAAAATTATAAACGGCTTTTATATCGTTATCCGTCATACGTTTAAAAGAATTCCATGGCATTGGACTTTTAGGCACCAGTTTTCCCATGCGGAAGCGGTCTAAGAAATTCTTTTGCGACCATCCGAATATGCGGCTTGTTGAATCAGGTGTAAGGTTGGGAGTGACAAAGCCTTCAACTTCCAGTCCTCCCGCATACGGTTCACCAATAAAAGCACCGGTCATGCTGCGCTCAGTATGACAGCCATAACAGTTAGCCACACTTTTTGCAATGTAAGCGCCATATAATGCCGTGGTATCGGGCTTCACTGATACAGGAACGTCGCTGTCCGGCCCTACGGGTTTGATCAGGAAGGCATTTACCACTTTGCCCATTGCATCAAACGTATTGTCAGGCACTTTATTCTTCACGGGCTTTTGCGACCGCAGATAAGAAATGATAGCTGCCAGGTCTTCATCGCTTGTATTATGAAAAGGCATAAAATCAATTACAGCTTTTCCTTTTGCATTGACTCCATAACGCAGGGTCCTTGCGATCTCAGCATCGGTAAGGTTGCCGATACCTGTTTCATTGTCCGGTGTAATATTCTTTGTATATATTTTTCCAAACGGAAGATCGAAAGTGAAGCCGCCCGCCAGCGGAACATCCAGTCCAAGCTTAAATAATGAATCACTGTTTCTGGGGCCATGACAATCGGCGCAATGCGCTGCACCGAACACGAGGTACTTTCCGCGTTCAATCATTGCGCTGTCTGGTGAAGAACTGATAGCCGGGTAAGGCCTGTTGTAGGTAAGGTTTTGGCGTGACATTACCGTGATGGTAAGCCCACAGGTAAGGAACAGGATAATAATAACCGTCCATTTCAAAATTTTCTTAAAGCGGCGCATGTGTTTTGATTTTACAGAATAAAGTAATGGTTAGTGGTTTGAGGCTCATTGTAGGAACCTCTGCTAAACCGGCGCAAAATAACAGTGAACGATTTCGTGGAAAATGACAGCATGATTGAATTGTAATAATTGCCGGATGAAATGAAATAATCAATGCAATAACATGTCAGATACAAAAGAATTAGCTTGTGATGTAAAGCAGCCTGGTGCTGGCCGTGTTGCGCTGAGCAGCGCAGGTTTGTTCTTTGTTTTCGTTACGAAAACCATAAACCGCAAAACTAAAATCAGTTAGTACTTTTGCCGAAAGAACATTGGCATGATCTCCTACAATCCCAAAGAATGGTTTACGTTTATCTTTCATTTTCATAAAGCGGATACTGTACGTAAGCTGTTCCCGATGATCATTGGTATCTGTATCTACTCAGCCATCATTGGTTACCTGGAGATAGAATACTGGAAGCTCTCTGATAAAAATTATGTACGGAATATCCCCGTCATGCATGGATTACTGGGCTTTGCCATTTCCATGCTGCTGGTGTTTCGTACCAATACCGCTTATGATCGCTGGTGGGAAGGACGAAAACTCTGGGGCAGCCTGGTCAACAACAGCCGCAACCTTGCCATGAAGTTAAATGTCATATTGCCTGCGGAAGAAAAAGCACAGCGTTCTTTTTTCCGAAAAATAATCCCGGCATATGCTTACGCATTACACAATCACCTGCGCCGGGAGCAGACGCGCATAGAATTGTTTGAAGAAGAAGAACACAAACATGTATTTAGCAAAATTGATACGGAAAAACATATCCCGAATCAAATCGCCCTGCTGATGTACCAGCATATACAGCAGTTGTACAGGGAAAATAAACTTACAGGCGAGCAACTTATTTTCCTTAACACTGAGCTGCAATCCTTCACTGATATCTGCGGCGCCTGCGAACGTATCAAGAATACGCCCATCCCCTATTCCTACAGTGTCTTTATTAAAAAATTCATTTTCGTTTATGTGATGACATTGCCTTTTGGCTATGTATTCCAGCTAGGGTTTTATGTAATACCTGTGGTAGCATTCATTTTCTATGTACTCGCCAGCCTGGAACTGATAGCGGAAGAAATAGAAGATCCGTTTAGCGGCGATGAAAACGATGTACCTACTGATAAGCTATCGCAGAATATCCATCGCCATGTAGCGGAGATCATCTGATACTCCCGTGTTTTCGCCACGTATTAAGCCTGCGGCCTTCGTATCCTTCTTACGGAAAATTCCCCTGCTATTTACAGGCAACTTTTGATAACTTTTGACGTTTAGATAGCAGAATAATCCATACTAAGTAAACTAAGGATCATGAGAAAGGCTTTCATTTTTATCGCTGTAATATTAATGATTGTTGTAGTTATTACTTCCTGTAGCAAGAGCGGTTCAGATAATAATACAAATGTGTGCGATGGGGTGACGAATAAAACTTTTGCCACGGATGTCAATCCTATCATTCAATCATTTTGCAACCAGGCAGCCTGTCATAACCCCGGAAGTACAAATGGCCCCGGCGCTCTGACGAACTATGCCGAAGTTTTTAATGCCAGAACAGCTATCAGGGGCCAGGTACAGGCAGGGCTGATGCCGCAAAACGCTATACTTACCACCGCCCAGAAAAATACCATCATCTGCTGGATAGACAGCGGAGCGCCGAATAATTAAATTTCAGAGAGGGACACGCAAGAAATGGACAGTGCAAATACGCCTGGCCCATGTCATCCGTGTTCCATAACTTAATATATTTAGGGTCTTAAATAAACTACTGCTATGTTAAGACCTGTTATTTCCCTGCTGTTGCTTACTATTACCTTTTACGGTTTTTCACAACAAAAACTTGACAAACTAACCGTCGAAAAGATCATGCGTGATCCGAAATGGATGGGCACTTCCCCTTCCAATCCGCAATGGACCCAGGATGGTCAGTATCTCTATTTTGCATGGAACCCGGATAAAACGCCGGCTGATTCATTGTATTATATATCACTGGCCAATAAAGTACCTACCAAAGCCAGTACGCAGGAAACACAGAATTATAATTCCACCGGTAATTTTGTTTATAACCTTGCACGTACCCTGTATGTCTATGCAAAAGATGGCGATGTATTTATCACGGAGCTAAAAACAAATAAAACAAGACGCATCACACAAACCTCCGACGCAGAATCAGCGCCGCGTTTTTCATTTAATGAAACAAAGATCGTTTACAACCGCAGCCAGAATTTGTATGCATGGGATATCACCACCGGCGAAACATTGCAATTAACTAACCTGAAAAGCGCTGATGCAACTACTGCCACAACAGGCGGTGGAGGATTTCAAAGAGGCGGAGGAGCCGCACCTCCAACAAGGGCAGCAGGTGCAGCAGCCAGTGCAACCAATAACCCCCAGGAAGATTGGCTCAAAAAAGATCAGCTGCAATATTTCCAGGTATTAAAAGAAAGAAAAGAAAAAAGAGAAAAAGGCGAAGCCTATACTAAATCTCTTCCTAAACCCAAAGAACTCCGCAGCATCAGCATTGAAGATAAAACACTGGGGGGGCTTAACGTAAGCCCCGATGGAAGGTTCGTCAGTTATAATTTATCAAAGCAGGCCGCTAATGCAAAAGCAACTATTGTTCCCAGTTATGTGACGGAAACTGGTTTTACTACTGATCTGCCGGCGAGAACAAAAGTAGGCGCTCCGCAAGGCAGCGCGGAATTCTTCCTGTATGATCGTGAAAGGGATACGGTATATGCCGTGAAAACAGATTCTATTCCCGGTATTAAAGACCTTCCTGACTATGCGAAGGATTACCCAACGCAATTGGAAGAAAGAAAAAAGAAGAATTCCAATCGTGATGTATCATTTACGGCCACTTCATGGTCGCCGAAAGGGATGTATGTAGTTTTTGACATCCGCTCCGATGATAATAAAGACCGCTGGCTGATGCTATGGGATACGGCTACTCATAAATTAAACTTGCTGGATCGCCAGCGTGATGAAGCATGGATAGGCGGACCCGGCATTGGTTTTGGCCGCACAGGATGGATTAACGAGAATACATTTTGGTTTCAATCCGAAGCGACCGGCTATTCGCATCTTTATACATTTAATGTAACAACGGGTGAAAAGAAAGCACTGACCACCGGTAAGTATGAAGTGCAGCAGGCGCAACTTTCTTTGGATAAAAAATATTTCTACATTACCACCAACGAAGTGCATCCCGGTGAGCAGCATTTTTACCGCTTAACCATTGCGGATGGAAAGAAAGAGCGCATCACTACCATGACAGGCGCTAACCAGGTAAGCCTCTCCCGTGATGAAAAATATATAGCGGTGCTCTACTCCTACTCTAATAAACCCTGGGAATTGTACCTGCAGGAAAACCTGCCTGCCGGCAGGCAGGCAAAATCAGCCCAACCAATACAGGTAACCAGCAAAGCGCAGAGTGATGAATTCAAATCTTATTCATGGCGTGATCCTGAATTAGTAACCTTTACGGCAAGCGATGGCGCTACTGTCTATGCAAGGTTATATAAACCCGCCAATCCCCATCCGAATAAACCGGCGGTGCTATTTGTACATGGCGCGGGTTATTTGCAGAATGTACATAAATGGTGGAGCAGTTATTTCCGGGAATACATGTTCAACAATATGCTGGCTGATAACGGCTATTATGTGCTGGACATTGATTATCGTGGCAGCTCCGGCTATGGCCGCGACTGGCGCACCGGCATTTATCGCTATATGGGTGGCAAAGACCTCAGCGATCATGTGGACGGTGTAAAATGGTTAGTAAAAAATTATGGAGTGAACCCGCAGCATGTTGGATTATATGGCGGTTCTTATGGTGGCTTTATTACACTGATGGGACTCTTTACTGAACCGGATGTATTTGCCGCAGGTGCAGGTCTTCGTTCTGTTACGGACTGGGCTCAATATAATCATCCATACACTTCCAATATACTCAATGAACCTTTTAACGACAGCATTGCTTACCGTCGCAGTTCGCCTCTCTATTTTGCGGAAGGATTGAAAGGTGATTTACTCATGTGCCATGGTATGATAGATATAAATGTGCATTTCCAGGATATAGTGAAACTATCGCAGCGGTTGATAGAGCTTGGAAAAGATAACTGGGAACTCGCGGTGTATCCTATGGAAGACCATGGTTTCGTAGAACCGAGTAGCTGGACGGATGAATATAAAAGGGTGTATAAATTGTTTGAGACGGTTTTGAAGAAGTGAGTCCAGGGCTTGTCGAAGGATTTTTTTGACCCAACTGTAGTACTACTATCGGCTTCGTTGTGTCGCACTTGTACGTCTGTTCGCTATTCAGCCTGTTCGAAGTTGTTATGTTTATTGATAAAATCTTACTCCCGTGGTTTATGGATTATATACTGCAAAGCATACTTGTTCAATTTGATTTTGAAAAATCAGCTAAATTTGAAACTAGAAATAGCGCGAATCGGCGAGTTCCCTGCAATTATATTTAGATCATGTTTAAGCTCATATCATTTATTCTTTTAGCATTTACTTACAGTTCTATAAAATCTCAAAACATTTATTCTGCATTGCATTTAAATGAAGAAAGAGAATATAAAACTAAGCGACCAAAAATCATTGCTAAAACCAATATATTTTATAATAAGAGTGGCAAGCAAACCCTAAAGGAAGTTGAGTCATTTGACGAATCGGGTATGTTTTTAAACGAAGAACGCTTCGATGAAGATGGAAGCCGGATTGTGAGATTAGTCCATACTAATGACACTGTCAATCGCCTCGTTCTGACTAGCTCATTTGAACGATGGACTAAGTTTGGCTATTCTAAAGAATTAACTTCTTATGATTATGACTCAGCAAAATATTTGATTCGTATTGTAACCAAGAATGACCGGGGCAACATTCTTAGACGCACCGAAATAAAAAATAATAAGAAAGGACATCCAATTGAAATGATTGTTTTTGATGAAAGCGGGAATTCATTCGGAAAAGAAATAGCAGAATATTTTTATGACACTAATCGATATGTAACATTTGTTATATCAATTGATGGACGACTACTTTCCCAGGACTCTGGTAAAATAAGTTATAAAAATGCTTATCAATTTCCAAATCAGGACGACGTATTTAATGCCTATGGTGACGCAATTAAATGGACTAGCAAAAATTTAACTGGAACAGAGACAGATTATGAGGGAGAGTATACTTATGACGAGTTTGGAAATTGTACTGAAAATAAAATATTCAAAGTGATATACAAAGCAAATGGTAAGAGTAAAAGAGAAATTGACAGAATTTTTAAAAAGAAATATTCATACTAGCACCCAAAGAAAAACTACAGGCACATGGGTTCCCAGTTCTTTTTCGTGTTCCCTTCTTCGAATCAGTAGTAAAAATAAAAATTATAGGATGTTATGCTTCGTTCCGACCGTTGGTACGGGTAAATATTGCAACGAAGCATCGGCCTCAAAGAGGCTGTCGAAGCTCCTGCCAGAAGAAAACTAAATCTAACAACCTGCACTTTTACTTGCTCGCTAATTGTGCTTTTCCTTCATAGACGATGTCCCGGGCAGCGGTACCTGATAACAAAGTGAATGTAGCGGCGGAACCTCGCCATATTGAAAAATAGATAGCATAATACCTCCACTGTTTGTCTTTGCTGGCCTTCGCCGAACGAAGCATGCCGTCGGTTGGTGTTATTTTTCACCAATGAAACGAATAGTATTATTGTGTTCCAGCGGAACACATCGTGGGTAAAAAATAACACGGCATTAAGCGGCGTTCCGTAGGAACGCATCGTGCTCAGACGCGTAATTGCACCAAACGTTCCTATGGAACGTTGAACCTTTTCTCATTTTATCGTTTTACCCACGACATGTCCTTACGGGACAAAAGACATTTCAAATATTGCTGAGCAAAGAACAGAAAGATGAATGGAGCGTCGCAAGAAAAGATCATAGTAGCAATGCGGCTGACTAAACAAATTTCCCTTTCTCGTCAATTGTGCTTTTCCTTTACGGGTGATGTCCCGGTCAGCAGTATCTTGTAACAAAATGATCCGATAGCTATCGGATTTAGCGGCCGGATATTGACGTACTGCTCAGCAGAAAATAAATATAATTTTACAACAATGAAAAAAACAAAAAAGATAAAAGGCGCCGAAACCGTTGACGTAAAAGTGAAAGTTTCTAAATCACTGGATAAATTTTCGGGTAAAGTACTTTTTCCCGGCAAACTGAAAAAAGCTAATAAAATAGTTGGCAAGTTGAAAGTGAGCTGACCTTTTGATATCTATATATAATTACTGCTGCCCAAAATGGGAGGCATTTTTATTTATTTGCCCGCCTGGCATGTTTTTTCTTCACAATGATTAACATTGAAATAATATTTCTCAAATAAACCTTCTTTCTAAAACCTTCTGCCCGGATTATTGTTATTTGTTGCTTAGCAACGAAATATTCTTCACTATTTTAATAAACCAATCATCAGTACAATGAAGACTAAAGCTTACGCCGTCCAAAACGAAACGGCTCCCCTGGCACCATGGACATTTGACAGAAGAGATGTAGGTCCTCATGACGTACAGTTCGATATTTTATTTTGCGGGGTTTGTCACTCCGATCTTCACCAGATAAAAAATGATTGGTTCCCCGGTATATTCCCTATGGTTCCCGGTCATGAAATTGTCGGTCGCGTGGTGAAAGTGGGCGACCATGTAAAGAAATTTAAAGTGGGTGATCTCGCTGGTACGGGCTGCATGGTGGACTCCTGCCAGGTTTGTGAAAATTGTAAACGTGACCTGGAACAATATTGCCTTGAAGGCAGTACCCAAACTTATAACAGTTATGAACGTAACGGGAAAACACCAACCTATGGCGGCTATTCCAACACGATCGTGGTGCGGGAAGAATTTGTATTGCATATCTCCGATAAATTGGATCTCGCTGCTACGGCGCCGTTATTATGTGCCGGCATCACCACTTATTCTCCATTGAAACATTGGAAAGTGGGCAAAGGCCATAAGCTCGCAGTGGTGGGACTGGGCGGCCTGGGACATATGGGAGTTAAGTTCGGTGTGGCATTTGGCGCCGAGGTTACTGTGTTAAGCACATCACCCAAAAAAGAAGCGGATGCAAAAGCATTGGGTGCGCATCATTTCGTGGTGACAAGTGACCCGGCACAGATAAAAGCTGCCAGGGCCACATTCGATTATATCCTGGATACTGTATCAGCGCCGCATGATATGAATATGTACCTGTCTTTATTAAAAACGGATGGAGTGCATATTTGCGTCGGTGCACCGCCTGAACCTGCGCAAGTATCAGCATTCAGTTTACTGGCTGGCCGTAAAAGTTTAGCTGGTTCCGGGATCGGTGGGATAAAGGAAACACAGGAGATGCTGGATTTTTGCGCAGCTAATAATATCGTTTCAGATATAGAGATCATTGATATAAAAGATATTCATACCGCTTATGACCGGATGGTAAAAGGAGATGTGCAGTACCGGTTTGTCATTGATATGGCGACATTATAGTTCGTCTTTCAAGCCAGAGTTTTCACAAACCAACCTTTTCGTCTTTGATTTCTTTTATTGATCCCAAACCACGCGGCAGCACTTTCCTTCAATTCCACTTCGCCACCACCATAACCATTAATAACCTTATCGCTGATCTCAACACCAAACGCATTGCCTCCTGCTCTTATTCCGCCAAAAGGTACAGGCGTTCCTGGTCACCGTATTATGGAGCAAACACTCATCTGATAAATAAGTAATAGTTTTATATACCCAGAAGATTAACAGAGCGATCTTATTTTTTCAATTATTTAAACAATAGTTATGAGTAATGGTCTTGTGATATCAGTAATGTTAGCAGTAGCTGATGCACCCGCAGCAGTTGCATGGTATAAAAAGGCGCTCGGTGCTACCGAACTTTGGAACCTGGGAGGAGTCGCCGGTTTGCAGGTACCTGGTGCTGCCTTCTTTGTTGGAGAGCCAGCCAACAATGGATGGGAAAGTCCTGCAAAGCTTGGCATTACTTCAGCAAGGATAGAAGTATTTTGTGATGATCCCGACACATTTATAACAAGGGCTGTGGAGGCAGGTGCAAATGGCAGTTTTGACAACATAAAAAATCATGAAGCGCTGTGGGGAATCCATAGGCAAGGAGGTTTTGTTGATCCGTTTGGACATATCTGGCTCGTTGGCGATAAGTCTCCTTTAAATACTTACCCATAAAAAAATCTTCCGCTGAAAGACCAACTATCGGACTACAATATCAGATATTACATCCTTGTGTATCATCATCATTATTCATCGAAAGAAACTTCCTTTATACAATTCTACGTACTGAGTCAAACCCGATAAATAAATACCATTAAAAAAAAATCATTACTTTCAGCCAACGATAAATCAAAAACTTACCATCATGAAAGGCATTAAGTTTCTTATTCTTTTTTTTGCAGCCCAGATCATTCTAATCAATACCGGTGCAGCCCAGCAAAAACAATTCAGAGCATTAGTAGTAACTACAACTAAGGGCTGGCACCACGAATCGGTACATGCAGGTTTTATAGCTCTTAAAGAATTAGGCGTTAAAAACTTCTTTGATGTCGTGCTGCTTGAAAACCCAAATGGGTTTACAGATAAAGTCCTCAAGGACTTCCAGGTCGTGATCTTTTTAAACACTACCGGCGACATTTTTGATACAGCCCAGCAGAAAGTGATGGAGAGATTTATCCAGTCCGGTAAAGGCTTTGTAGGCATTCATAGCGCCTCTGATACGGAATATGACTGGGAATGGTACACGAAGCTGGTAGGCCGGATGTTTTATATACATCCCGTGATCCAGACAGCACGGTTAAAAATTCTTGACGCTAAATTTCCCGGGCTACAGGGTTTTGCTGACGGACGATTATGGACGGAAGAATGGTACCACTTTGGACCTGAAAAAGTTTCGGACCTGAATTATATACTTGGAGTTGATGAATCAAGCTACAACCCGAAAATAGAACAGGGTCCAAAAAAGACGGAAGGTATGGGCGCATTGCACCCGCTCGCCTGGTATCACGAATTTGACGGTGGCCGTTCTTTTTATACTGCACTCGGTCATTTACCCACCAATTTCAGTGAGCCTGCTTTTTTGAATCATTTGTACGCGGGTATTTTCTGGGCGGCAACGGGAAAAAAATAATAGTTCCTGTTCAATAGGCACATTTTATTTTAGAAGCCCGCGATATATGAGCGGTCTCAAAAAAATATTTTTTTGAGACCGCTTTTAAATATATAAGCCATTGGTGTGGGATGGCCCTGCGCCATATTCCAGAAATACCTGTTCCAAAAGTTTTATTGTTTCTGATCAATAAGATGTATCTTAAAGTTCTTCTTAGGTATCCGGCCTCTCCTTACCTGTTATTTTTCCCTGCCCTTCGTCATTATATTTCTTAACTAAAAAATTCTTTTATGAAAAAGACACTTCCATCCCTTTTGGGCATGATCGCATTGCTGTTCACATTACAGGCTATGGCACAAAAGAAAACCATGACATGGACCACCAAATCAGACAAAGCAAAAGAACTGGCCAGCAAAGGAGCCGCACACATGAAGAACATCGAATTTGCCCAGGCGTATGAATATTTTAAGGACGCCCTGGCACTTGATCCCGATTTCACAGTTCCATTGGTACTGATGGCTAATATTACCGAGGGAGAAACAAAGAAAGTCTATGCTGAGAAAGCCATAAAATCTGCAGCTAATAAAACGGAAGGTGAAAAATTGTTTGCCTCTACCGTAGCTCCGGGCAATACCAGGGAAATCAACCGTCCTGCCTGGGCGAAACTGCATAGCATGTTTCCTGATGGCACAATGATCGGGCTTTTCTATGTGTTTAGCCTGGATAAACCGGCAGAACAGTTACCGGTAGTTGATGATTATATTAAGAGATTTCCGGGGGAAGCTTGCTTTTACAATATTATGGGCTATTTCTACCTGCAGGAAAAAAAGGATACAGCCATGGCAAAAACATATTTTGAAAAATATATAAAACTATACCCCGAGGGTTGTAATCCCTATGACTCCATGGGCGAATTTTATTTTTCAACCGGTGATATGGCGAACTCAGAGAAGTATTATAACCTGTCCCTGGAAAAATATCCTTTTAATGCCAGCGCTATTGACAAACTGAAAGAAATAAAAGCTTCCAAAGAAAAGAAAGATGTGAAGAGTGCTGCAAACTAAGGATAATAGTTTTTATTTATCAGCATAAGTTTTCTAAAAAATAGGACTACATCAATCCCGGAGCAATTACCGGGATTGATGTATTTCTCAGCACTGGCACATGCACCGTGAAAGACTTGACAAGCCATCATCTTATTCACTGCAGTTGAATGAATCTGTAAACAAAAAAACGGGCTCCCTGGTAGGAAGCCCGTTTCATTTACATTATTATTTTCTTATTTCAGGTGCTTTGAAATGTGCTTAGCCATATCAAACATAGATACCTGTGCCTTGCCACCAAAAACTGGTTTCAGTTTGGCATCAGCATTTATATTGCGCCTGTTGACGCTATCCTGCAGTTTATTTGCCTTAATGTAAACCCACAATTTTTTTACCACTTCAGTGCGGGGCAATGGTTTGCTTCCGATCACTTCAGCCAATGCTGCACTGGGTGTAAGCGCTTTCATGAAAGCTGCTGACGGTTTACGTGCAGATTTCTTTTTAGCTGGTTTTTTTGCGGCTTTCTTTACTGCTTTTTTAACTGCTTTCTTTGCTACTTTCTTTACTGCTTTTTTAGCTGCTGGTTTTTTTGCGGCTTTCTTAGCTGTTTTTTTTGCCATGATTTTTAATTTAGATTTTTAATGGGTATTCAATTTTACCGTGCCAAATATAGAGTATTTCTGATTTCCATAGGAGAATGATGTTTTTTTTTGTACACCACTTGCACCCTTTATCATTACGGCTAAAATACATACACCCGAAAAAATGCCTGTACCAGCACCATGATCAAGCACTATTTTTGAATAGGCTTTACAGGAAAAGGTTAGGTCAACCATTAAAAGAAGGATCACATGGCTATAGATATCCGTACCGCACCCTCACTGCTACAGGTCTTCGATATGCCTGCAGCTACCAGGTCTATTAGAAAGAAGATGGGGCTCTGGTTACTGTTTCTCCCCGTATGGTAATCCTACTGATAACGGTCATTTACTTCGGTTGTCCTGACATAGATGCCCCTTACATCCTGCTGGTTCAGCAGGATTGTTTCGGGGAAATGATGGATATTTGAAATATTTGCGGCGGCTGTCATACTCTTTGTCGTATAGCTTAAAAGGTTGAAGGCTCCGAACAATGACAGCGCTCTAACTGTTTATTTGATCTTATGGAAATAGGAATATACACTTTCGTGGAGAATACAGCCGACCCGCTTACAGGGAAAATGATAAGTGCGCATCAGCGTATCCGCGACCTGATGGAGGAAATAGCGCTGGCGGAACAGGCAGGGCTGGATGTCTTCGCTGTTGGAGAACATCACCGTTCTGAATACCTTGTATCCTCTCCTGCTGTAATACTGGGAGCCGCTGCCGAAAGAACCAAGAAGATAAAACTATCGAGCGCCGTTACTGTACTAAGTTCGGATGATCCTGTTCGGGTATTCCAGGACTTCGCTACTGTTGATCTCCTGTCCGGTGGCCGTGCAGAGATCATGGCAGGCCGTGGTTCGTTTATCGAATCATTTCCCTTATTTGGTTATGACCTGGAAGATTATGATGAATTGTTTTCCGAAAAATTAGACCTGCTACTTCAATTGAACGAAAAAGAAAAGGTTAGTTGGCAGGGAAAACATCGTCCGGCGATCAATAATCTTGGTATCTATCCCCGGCCTTTTCAAAATAAATTACCCGTGTGGATAGCTGTTGGTGGCACCCCCGCTTCGGCTATACGTGCCGGTACACTTGGTTTGCCTATGGCAGTAGCCATCATTGGAGGCATGCCTGATCAGTTTGTTTCCTTTGTTAAACTGTACCGAGACAGTGCGAAAAAAGCAGGACATATAGGTAAGGTTGGTATCAACTCACATGTCTATATTGCAGATGATTCAAAGCAGGCGGCAGATGAATTCTATCCTTCTTACGCCAGTGTGATGACAAAGATCGGTCGTGAACGCGGATGGCAACCTATGAACCGCCAAAGTTTTGACATGATGAGGTCTGACCGTGGTTCATTGCTGGTAGGAAGCCCGCAGCAGGTAATTGACAAAATACTCTATGAACATGATCTTTTTAAAAATGAACGCTTCCTGGCGCAAATGAGTGTAGGTACACTGCCACATGATAAGATGATGCGATCCATTGAATTGTTCGGCACCAAAGTAGCACCGGCTATCAGGAAAGCCCTTTCTTAAAATTATTTTTGCCAGCATGACACTTGAACACGCAGCTATCTGGACGGATAACCTGGAATCGCTGAAAGAATATTATATAAAATATTTTGAAGGCCGTCCCAATAATAAATATATTAACGAAGCGAAAAATTTCCAGAGTTACTTTCTTACATTCAAAAGCGGGGCCAGACTTGAACTGATGTCAATGCCGGATATCCCGGGCAACCTGAATGATACAGTACAGAAGCAGCATAAAGGCATTATTCATCTTGCATTTGGTGTTGACACTATACAGGAAGTAGATGATAAAGCCCGGCAATTGCGGGCTGACGGGTATCCCGTATTAAGCGGCCCCAGGAAGACAGGCGATGGCTATTACGAATTTGAAACATTGGATCCTGATAACAACCGGCTTGAAGTTACCTGTGTCTTTCCCTCGTAAATCTCTTTCCTCTAAAAGCCTTTTGGTTTCAACTGCGGATACTCAATCCCCAATTGCTCCAGGTAAGTTTTGTATTTCGACGGGTCGTAATAATATTTTTTTAACAGCGGGCGGAAGGTTTCCATGGCTTTTTGATTCAGGTGTATGGCAGGCGGTGTATTCGCTTCTACAAAAGGAATGTATTTGACTTCTTTTGTCTGTACGTTATTAAAATAATCCCAGGCATCTTTTATGATCTTCGGGTCAGTGAGCATATCAATTAATGTAGCAGATAACGTCTTTGCACCGGCTATCACTCCCTTATGGGCAATAGGTGTAGCCATTGCAATAGCATCTGCCCAGTTGTGACCGGGTGTTCCCGGTATGTTTGATGGGTAACGAAACACTACCGTAGGAAGGTTCCAGGCGATATCAGCGATATCATCACTGCCACTGCCCCACGAAAATTGCACAGGTCCTTCCAATGTATCCAATTTGACAGCAAGGCCATCAATAGGTTTTCCTTTCTGATCTTTTTTAGGAGCAGCTACCAGTTTTTGTACTGCCCTGGCCAGTTGTTGATCAGCGCTGTCCCATACAGGTAAACCGACAGACAATATATTTTTATATGTGGCTTCAGCGATAGCTTTATTAAAATGCCCGGGCCAGGCTGTACCGAGTAAACGATAACTCACTTTAGTACCTGTCATTTCCCCTGTTGCTTTGGCGTACTTTATGGCCTCATCATACATGGCTTTAATATCTTCATAGGTTCTTTCCCGCAGGTAATACCATACAGCGGCTTTGGAAGGAACTACATTGGGCTGATCGCCACCATTGGTAATGACATAATGAGAACGTTGTGTAGGTTTCAGATGTTCCCTTTTATAATTCCAGGCTACATTCATTAACTCCACTGCATCCAATGCACTCTTGCCGCGCCACGGCGCACCAGCCGAATGAGCAGAACTACCTTCAAAAGAAAATTCAACAGAGACAAGGCCATTGTTGCCTGAATCACCCCATGTCACAGCAAGATTATTTCCTACATGGGTAAAAATACAGGCATCTGCATTTTTAAAATAGCCATCACGGATATACCATGCTTTGGTACCTACCAGTTCTTCTGCTACACCCGGCCATATCATCAATGTACCCGGCAGTTTTTCTCTTTCCATTATTTTTTTAACTTCTATCGCGGATAATATTACCAGGGGTAACCCAGAGTTATGTCCTTCACCATGTCCAGGTGCGTCTTCCACAATGGGTTCTTTCCAGGCAACGCCGGGTTTTTGTGATGCTTTGGGAATACAATCAATATCACTGCCAAGTGCGATGAATGGTTTGCCACTACCCCACTTAGCCAGCCATGCTGTAGGTATTCCGCCAATACCCCGCTCAATGATAAATCCATTCTTTTCAAGAATGCCTGCCAGGTAAGCTGAAGTTTCTGTTTCCTGGAAGCCCAATTCTGAAAAGCTAAAAACCATATCCACCATTTCCTGCGCCATCTTGTATTTCTGATCCACAGCATTCATCACTTCTTTTTTCCATGTTTCGGCGGCGGAGGGTTTGCTTACTTTACCTTTTTGCGCATGTATAGTTGTAAAAACAAAAAGAAAGAGCAACAGGTAAATGCTTTTTGCGGTGAGTGGTTGCATGGAGGTTGTTTTTTTAAAGATAAGGAAGATGGTTCAGGAGTTTTTGAGAATATATCAAGGTATATCCTGGCATTACAGAGCCGCGTTACTAAACCTTTCAAGTGTGGCATCCAAGTAAGCTTATGATAGCTTTACAGCCGGCAAATCACAAACAATCCACCTCAAACCATAGGCTTTTCTAATTTCCTATATTTGCACCTTAACCCATGTTTATGTCTAAACAAGTGGAAGATTTTGATGCGAACCTGGCCGGCGAAGAAGGGAAAACCGAAGAAACGAAAAGCAGTTGGTTCAAACGGATAAAGAAAGGTATCAACACGAAGACCTCTGAAAAAAAAGAAACCCCCGAGGGACTGTGGGTGAAATGTCCTGATTGCAATTATATCTGTACCATCAGCGAGTTACGGGAACACCTTTTTGTTTGCCCCAAGTGTGCCTATCATCACCGCATCAACAGCAGCGAATACTTCGAAGTATTATTTGACAATAATGAGTTTATAGAATTGTTTGATAATATCCGTTCAAAAGATTTTCTTGATTTCACCGATCTGAAGCCGTATAAAAAACGCCTGGAAGAAATATGGAGCAAAACAGACCTGAAAGATTCGATGCGGGTAGCAGAAGGCAAAGTAAATGGACAGGGACTCGTGATAGCCTGTATGGATTTTGAATTCATCGGCGGATCGCTGGGCAGCGTGATGGGAGAAAAGTTTTCAAGGGCCGTTGATCATTGTATCGCACACGGGCTTCCCTATATGGTGATCAGCAAAAGCGGTGGCGCACGAATGATGGAAAGCGCTTTTTCATTGATGCAGCTGGCCAAGACAAGCGGTAAGCTATCCCAGTTAAGTGATGCAAAACTTCCCTATATCTCTTTATTGACCGATCCCACTTTCGGAGGCATTTCAGCATCTTTTGGTATGCTCGGCGATCTGAATATCGCAGAGCCGGGAGCATTGATCGGTTTTGCCGGGCCAAGAGTCATCAAAGAAACTATTAAGCGGGACCTGCCTGAAGGTTTCCAGCGCAGTGAGTTTTTGCTTGATCATGGCTTTTTGGATTTTATTGTAGCAAGGAAAGAATTAAAGAATAAGTTAGCAACGGTACTTGAATTGTTTAAGAACTAACATATTTTAAAATACCAATTTATAAGTAAGAGGATATTGACCTCTTACTTTTGTTTTATAGATGACAGAAATAAAAAACCGCTCCGCCTACCACGAATACTTCATTGATGCCAAATATGAAGCGGGTATAGTATTACTGGGTACGGAAGTAAAATCCATCCGTAATGGTAAAGTAAGCTTCAATGACAGTTACTGCCAGTTGCACCAGGGGGAAGTATGGATCAAATCATTGCATATAGCGGAATACTCGCATGGCAATATCAATAACCATGATGCTGTTCGCGACCGGAAGCTGTTGTTGCGAAAAAAAGAGATCAAAAAAATAGAATCCGGGCTGAAAGAGAAAGGCTATACCCTTATCCCGCTTCGTATGTATTTTAACGAAAAGAGCCTGGTCAAGATCGAGATCGGGCTGGCAAAAGGGAAAAAACTGCATGATAAACGGGAAAGTATTAAGCAAAAAGACACGGAGAGAGAAATGAAGCGTTACCTGAAATAAATTAACTAAAGTCGTTTATATTTAAGCATGATTTTTGACCACTGTTTCCCTTCTATGAAGAAAATCCTTTTAGCCGCTACAATCCTTATTTCATTTAGTTCCTCTTCCCAAACCGTATTTGGGTACTGGTATGGATCTGCTAATGTTGATGTAAAAACGGCTGCAAGCAACTACCTGGTGGAACTGGTATTACAGCCTGAAAAAGGATCGGTGAAAGGCATCCTTAACTATTATTTTAAAAATATATACCGGAGTCTGCGTGTAGAAGGAAAATATAATAAGGTGACCAGGAAATTAATCCTTACGGATATTCCCATGACTTTTTACGGCTCTAAGACCAGCTTTGAAATTGACTGCATCATGGACCTTCATGCTATACTGCGGGTAGCAAAAACAGGTTCTACACTGACAGGCCAGTTTATTGCCATGCCTGATTATAAATACACCTGCGCCGAGATCAATTTTAAACTCACCCTTGATGCAGGGGGTAGTAAAAAAGATTCAGTTCTTCGGGCTATACGGCAGTTTAAGGAAACTTACCAGCTATGGGAACTACCTGCAGAAAATAAAGTGGTTGCGGTTCCTAAAGGCAGTTTTAAACAAAAAAAAGTAGTAGTGGATACTGTAGTAGAAAATCAGTTTAAAGAAAGAGAAAATATTATCAGTGATGAAATAGAGGTGGAATCGGATTCAATCAAAGTTGATTTTTATGATAATGGCGTAGTGGATGGCGATTCTATTTCTGTCTTTTTCAATAAGCAACTGATCGCCATTTCCAAACGACTCAGTACAAAATCCGTTCATTTTAATATCCTGCTGGATTCCCTGCAGGATGTAAACGAACTGAGCATGTTTGCGGATAACCTGGGTTCTATTCCCCCCAATACCGCTTTGATGGTAATTGATGACGGTAAGAATAAATTCAATATCCGCATCTCCAGCAACCTGGAGAAGAACGCAACCATAAAGATCAAAAGAAAGAAAAAAACCATTAAAGTAAAATAACGCTGCTTACCCGAATAACTCAGCCTGCTGGTTATCCGTTTTAGATTTCACCCATTCCATTTCAACGCTTTTACTGTAATCAACTAATTTAGTGCCTACTGTTTTCCATCCCATTACTTCGGAGACTTTGGCTATTTTAAATTTGGCTTTCCTCACCTGGTCTCCCCGGCCGCTTTGCACAGCCAGTATCGGTTCATCATCAGTAGAAACGGCTTCCACATAGTTGCCATCCCCTTCTTTAATAAAGAAAAATTTATTCTTCAATGTAGTTGTTTCGATCTTAAACCGCTTCACATTGTATTGCAGGTTCTTTTTATCCAGGTAAACGGCGGAAATAGTTTTTTCCGGGTTGAATTTTTCAATGAGTAAAATATTCTCTGCATCTAAACGCTGTGTCATTTCCTGGTCGGTGATCTCGTAATTGCCATCCTTATAGACGATCAGTATCCTGTCATCTGCTTCAAAGCTTCCGAGCAGGCTTCCTTTTTCATCCGCATTCAAACGGCCAAATTTATCATCGAACCAAAGCTTGCGGCCACTTAATGTAGCTTTACCCGCTTCTTTGAATTTAACAGACTTGATCGTGTATTTTGTCACCTGGTTACCCGTGCTGCTGCGCCCTTTGATCGCCAGCTCTTCAAAATAAAAATCGAATTCCTTTATCCTGGCAGAGGAGCCGGGGGTCAAAACGATCTTCACTACTTCAGCTTCACCATTGGGATTAACCGTCAGGTAATGCACCTTGCTTTTTCCTTCGCCTCTAACCAAGTCATATTCTTTATCCCTTGTCACCCCGGTTACATTAAACCGCTTTGCATAACTCATCCCGCCTTTTCCATCCGTATAGATCATATTATACGTGGTGCGTTCATCGTTCTTCTGAAAAACGGCTGCGTGTAAAATATCTTTACCAATAAACACCTTATCCGTTACTCTCACCACTTTCATCACACCATTCTTTGCAAAGGCGATGATATCATCCAGGTCTGAACATTCAAACAACAGTTCGTCCTTTTTCAATCCTGTACCGATAAATCCTTCTTCGCGGTTGACATAGATCTTTGTATTAGCGATCGCTACCTGTTTGGCTTCAATCACCTCAAATTGTTTGATCTCTGTTTTCCTTTCCCTGCCTTTTCCATATTTCTTCAACAAGCTCTCATAATAGGCTACGGCGAAATCAACCAGGTTATTCAGGTCATACTTTACCTGCTTAATATCCGCTTCCAGTCCTTTGATCTGCGCATTTAACTCATCTATATCCAGCCGGTAAATACGCCGAACAGGCTTCTCCGTGAGCTTAATTATATCTTCCCTGGTGATCTCTCTTTTCAGTTGTTTCTTAAATGGTGCAAAGGCTTTGTCAATGGCTTCAATTACTTTATCCCATGTCTCATGTTTCTTCTCCAGTTCTTTGTATATCTTTTCTTCAAAGAATATTTTTTCCAATGAAGTATAATGCCATTTTTCCTGAAGCTCGGCAAGCCTGATCTTTAATTCCTGTTCCAGTAAATCTTTTGACCTGTCAACAGAAAGTTTCAGCAGGTCCTGTACGCCGAGAAACTGTGGTTTCATCCCGACGATCACGCAGGCATTGGGAGAAATAGATATTTCACAATCCGTGAATTTGTATAAAGCATCAATGGTGATATCCGGAGAAATACCCGGCGCCAGGTCAATTAATATTTCCACCAGGGCGGCCGTTGTATCCGTTACCTTTTTAATTTTGATCTTCCCCTGGTCATTGGCTTTTACAATGGAGTCCATTAATTGGGTAGTCGTTACTCCATAAGGCACAGACCGTATGGCCAATGTTTTTTTGTCCACCTCTTCTATCTGCGCCCTTACTTTTACTTTACCACCGCGTTTTCCCTGCGTATAATCTGCTACATCAATCATACCTCCTGTCATAAAATCAGGATACAACTCAAATCTCTTGCCCCGCAAATGTTTTATCGCCGCTTCGATCAGTTCGCAGAAATTGTGTGGCAAAATCTTGGTGGACAAACCCACCGCGATACCGTCGGCTCCCTGCGCTAACAGCAGGGGAAACTTCATAGGTAACGCGACAGGCTCATTCTTTCTGCCATCATAACTTAGTTGCCCTTCGGTTGTCTTCTTATTAACCGCTCCTTCCCGAGCACCCTTGCTCAGCCTGGCTTCCATATATCTGGGGGCCGCCGCATCATCACCTGTTCTTACATCCC
>JAATGJ010000120.1 GCA_015654695.1 Chitinophagales bacterium
CACACAATGCCTCCTTTGCTTTTGCAACATAAAAAAGGGGTTGCTACCCCCAATATTGAAACAAAGAATTTTTAGCCTGTAACCTTGAGCCATAAAGTGTTACAGCATTTTTAAATCTGATTTTAGTCGGACAACAATAATATTTTTTATAGAAGGGAATTAATTTAACTGGGATAGAGAAAAAACACAACCTATTGTTAGTATCATCCGGAAGAGCCAGTTCAGCAAGTGTCGCTTCTTCACTAATTGTTGGTTGTTTAAGTATTTCTTGGTTCCAATATTCCTTTAATTCAGTAAATACATCTTCCAATATTTGAGGATACTCACTTGGACTACCTTTTATGTTTATAACCTTAACACCACGTCTTTCATACCTCGCTTTTTCGTGAGGAGAAACTTCAATTTTTAAAACATAAGCTTGCCTTCTTAAGCTGCCTAATCGATCTTTTATCAACTGCCATATTTGTCGAAAGTCTGTATCATCTAAGCTATAGCCAATGAACAAGGGAGTTCTTGTAATTAATAAATTAGCCAGAAAGGTCGCAAGCATTGGGTTTTTGGCTAAAAATCTATCATAGTCTTCTTCGGTTACAACAAGTTTATTCGGGTGATGCAAATCCCCATGAATTTTCAATAATGTGATAACCTCTGACGAGTTTGCAATTGATAACTGGTCTTCGTCCAGTATAGGTCTGCAATACTTTGATATTAAAGAGTAACCCTGTTCCAAAAGAAATTCAAAATTTGTAGTGCAAACAATGTCAAACTGCAATTCACAAAAAGCTTTGTGAGCTTTGCCAGCTTTGACCGAATTAATTAAAAGTAATTCGGTAAGCTTTTCAACCAAGTTGGTTCTGGAGTATTCATGACTGTAAGCAGAAATGGCATCAATAGCATTTGTGTATTTGTAATCCTGAATATTACCTGCAATTGTCTTTCCCAACTCCTCCCAATCAAGCATTTTTTTCCCTTTGGGAATGTCAGCATTTTTGGAAAAGCCAGCTCCAATAAAAGGTAAGCAGCGATTATTTACTAAATCCTCAAGAAAGGGCTTAGGAAAGGTGTCGATATATTTATACTTTTTCATTTGAGAAGGTTTGTCTGGCAATGAGCGCTAACATTTAAATATACAACCCTCCTCCCGGTATTCAAAAAAACCACAATCTATTCTCACAGCATGAGTATTCTTTTTTTGGTATTGTCAGTGTCAATAATAACATCGGGTAATTTCTCCCGGAACACATGTAATGCTTTTTGAGATACCCCTTTTCATTTCAATAATTTATTTGCTGGATTTCTATATCATTTGTAATTTGCAACCTCGTAACAAAAATTGAACAAGCCCCAGATCATAAAAAAGTTAGCTGCCGGGTTAATGCTCTTGCTTTTTGCATTAAGCATTACTCCCAAGCAATTACTGCATGATGTCATTACCGGGCATACACACAACTATGCAAAATTTGAAAAGCATTCAAATTTCCAGGCTTCCTCCAACAATATTCAGTGTAACTGGCACAACCAGTTAGTTGAATCGCCTTTTACCGATCAACCGGATTTTCAGCTTGATCATCCTGCTGTTGTTCATTCTTCTCCTGCCCTTTACTATACTCTACATGATTATTTTACTGATCGTTTCTTCTCTTCATTACGCGGACCTCCCGGCCAGGCATAAGTAAGTTGATAAAACTTATTTCTATTCGGTTTGCTTGCCCGGTTCCCGATTTTAATTAAGAATAGCTGATACACTTCCTGGTGATGTGTATCGTAAAATTTAAAGTAATGAAGACACTATTTAATTGCTGTGCAGCTCTTGGTTTTTTTCTTTTATATCAAAACAGCTTTGCCCAAACCGCAGATGCTGGTGAACATAAAGCCCGGTTAGTTCTTAACGGTGCCATTACCGGCAAAGTAACAGATGCACAATCAAACGAACCCCTTGCCGGCGCTTCCGTATATATACACGAAGCAAAGGTGGGAGCGGTGACAAACAACGCCGGTATTTACCGTATTCAAAATCTGCCATCAGGAAAATTTTTGGTGGAAGTAACCTATCTCGGGTATAGCCCGGCCACTGAAACAATAGATATCAATGGTGATCTGCAAAAAGATTTTTCACTAAGCACTGCTGTGGTGGAAAACCAGGGAGTGACAGTAACAGGAGTATCCGGCGCTACACAAATTAAAAAAACACCAACACCCGTTACCATCATCCGGAAAGAATATTTATTAAGGGAAGCATCTACCAATTTAATAGATGCATTGAGCAAAACTCCCGGTGTTTCCCAGGTATCAACAGGCCCTGCTATTTCAAAACCATCCATCCGTGGATTAGGGTATAATCGTGTAGTCGTCATAAACGACGGAGTAAGACAGGAAGGACAGCAATGGGGCGATGAACATGGAATAGAAGTAGATGAATATGGCGTAAACAAAGCAGAGATATTAAAAGGCCCCGCTTCTATTATGTATGGCAGTGACGCACTCGCCGGTGTTGTCAATTTTATTTCGGTAGTACCGCCACCACAGGGCATGATAAAAGGAAATATTTTCAGCAATTATCAAAGTAATAACCGGCTAAGGGGTTTTCATGGAGATATAGGCGGCAACCACAATGGTTTTATATGGGGGTTGAATGGCACCTATAAAGTGGCAGCCGATTATAAGAATAAATATGATGGCTATGTTTTCAATTCTAAGTTTAATGAAAAGGATTATGGCGCTTATATCGGGTTGAATAAAAGCTGGGGCTTCACTCATTTATTGGTTAGCAGTTTTGATCAGTCGCCCGGCTTAGTAGAAGGTGACAGGGATGATGCCACCGGAAAGTTTTTAAAGCTGGTGAACAATGGAGGCAATGAAGAAGAAGCGATTGCCACAAACGATGATTTCAAATCAACTGATCCGTTCATTCCCCGTCAGCGGATAAGGCACTTTAAAGTAACTACCGATAATAGTTTTAATGTGGGTAAAAACAGGTTGACGTTTAACATGGGTTACCAGCGCAACCAGCGCGAGGAGTTTGGTAATGTACTCGACCCTTCAGAAAAAGAACTATACTTTGATCTCAATACGGTTAATTATAACCTGCAGTACCAGTTTGCGGAAAAGAATAACTGGAAAACCAGCATCGGTATTAACGGCATGAAGCAGACCAATACAAACAAAGGTGAAGAGCAACTGATACCGGAGTACAGCCTGTTTGATATTGGCGGATTTATTTATACAAGAAAAACAATTGATAAGCTGACATTAAGCGGCGGTCTGCGTTTTGATAACCGGGCTATTGATTCAAAATTGCTAATGGATGGATCGGATACAAAGTTTGAAGGCTTTAAAAAGGATTTCTCCAATGTATCAGCCAGTGGGGGATTAAGCTATGAAGCTTCCGGCGCTGTTGTGTTGAAGTTGAACCTGGCCCGTGGTTTCCGTGCTCCCAGCATACCGGAACTTGCCAGTAATGGCGCCCATGAAGGCACTAACCGCTATGAGTATGGCGAGCAGGACCTGAAATCGGAAAAAAGTTTCCAGGCTGATGCGGGCATTGATATCAACGGTGAGCATATTTCTTTTTCCGCCAGCCTTTTCTATAATGCGATCAGAGATTTTATTTATTACAGGAAGTTATCGGCTGTTGCCGGTGGTGATTCAATCATTACAGATGGCAGTGATAATTTTTTTGCTTTCCGTTTCAGTCAGAATAATGCCAGGCTCTATGGCGCTGAGTTTAACCTGGATATTCACCCGCATCCATTAGACTGGCTGCATTTTGAAAATACTTTTTCTTATGTCAGGGGAAAACTAAGTGATGAACAGGATGGCAGTAAGAATTTACCTTTTATACCTGCGGCGAGACTGATTAATGAACTAAGGGGAGATTTTTTGAAAAAAGGCAAATCAGTAAAGAACCTGTATGTAAATGTAGAACTGGATAACACGTTTGCGCAAAACAACCCGTTTACCGGTTTTAATACGGAAATAAAAACATCCGGTTATTCTTTATTCAATGCGGGTTTCGGCGGCGATATTGCATCGAAAGGAAAAACATTGTTCAGTCTTTTTATTGCTGCTAATAATATTGGTGATGTGGCATACCAAAGTCATCTCAGCCGGCTGAAGTATGGCCCGGAAAATCTTGTTACAGGAAGAACAGGGGTATTTAATATGGGAAGGAATTTTTCTGTAAAACTGAATATCCCACTGGATTTTACGGTAAAGGAGAAATGATGCAGAGGTAAGGGGACGGAGGTCCGAAGTCGGAGGTCAGAAAGAGTCTGCTATTTGAATAGTACTATATTATGGCAGCACTTTAATTATCAGACTCTTTCAGACTTCTTACCTCAGACTTCCTACTTCTGATCTCCGATTTCCGTCTTTCATTCTTACTTTTAGGGATGGAAATTACTTTTAATACACCCGCTTTGCTCTTCCCGGCTATCAGCTTGTTGCTGCTGGCCTACACTAACAGGTACCTGGCATTGGCCAACCTTATCCGGAAATTACACGATGAGTATATGCGGGGTGGGAAAACACATCACCTGTTGCAGCAAATAAAAATACTAAGGGTGCGTATCAATCTTGTCAGGGCAATGCAGGCGCTGGGAGTGTTTAGTTTTCTATGTTGTGTAATAACTATGTATGGAGTCTACCAGGAATGGGTAGTGGTCACCAGTTATGTTTTTGCCCTGAGTTTGTTAAGTCTCCTGGCATCATTGATTATTTCCCTGCTGGAAATATCTCAGAGTACAAAAGCGCTGGAATGGGAGCTAAGTGATATGGAAGAACTGGAGAAGTCTAATTTCTTCAGCGACCTTTGGGGCAAGGGAAATGAAAAAAAAGAACCTTAAATTTACAAGGATGAAAAGATGGTTAGTAGCGATATACACGGGCCTGGCTATTATGATGTCCCTGCCAGGTTGTACAAAAGGTGGCGCAGGCATTGGTGACGTGGATGGTGGCGGCGGTGGTGGAAATAGCTCACATCTTGATAACCCATCAGATACTATTCCTCCCGTAGTGAAAATTGATACGCCTGTTGCGGACCAGGTCTATACTACAGGCAGTGTAATTAATGTAACAGGTAAAGTAACGGACGGGGATGGGTTATACCGCGGCAGTATCCGTATTATCAATAATGCCAGTGGCGCTCTTCTGAAAGAACAATTATACGAGATACATGGAATCCTGCAGTATGATTTCAATGTGTCTTATACCGCTTCCGTTGCTGTAGCGTCTGATTATACCGTTACTGTATCTTTTGAAGATCATGGACAAAATGTAACCTCAGTATCGGCGAAAGTGAAAGTAAATCCCTGACCGGATTAGTACCCGTTGATGATCTTTAAAAGCGATTGCCAGCTTCTGCCATTATATACTTCTTTTATTCCTTTTTCTTTCAGCATCCTTGCCGCATTGGAGCAATCTGAACCGTAAGCGCAGCAAATCACAACGGGCCTCTTCATGCTTTTTATTCTTTCGATATTGATAGCAATACGGTCAACAGGAATATTGATAGAACCGGGGACCCTGCCATGCTGGTCAAAAGCATAAGCCGGTCTTACATCAATAATGACCGCACCCCTCTGTATGGCTCCGGTGATCTTGTTGTTTCCTAACCCAAGGAAAGAAAGAAGTCCCATAACTGCTGCTTATTTATAAACAACAATAATAATAAATTTCTGAATGTGCTGCTTTTTGAAGCAGAGGATACAGACCATAAATAGAAAACTTAATATAAGGGGAAGGTAATCTGTTTGTTATCGCACAAACGGGTTAACTCTTATTTTGAGGTGCTAAAAAAGGATATTAATTTTATGGTATCCATTATTCGGAACGATATTAATAGCTGTTCAATCCGTCTCTCGTAAACCTTAGTAGAAAAGAAATTATATCAGGGATTCAACCTTATTACCTTCTTAAATAAAATGAAAATAGAGTATAACAATTTATACACTCATTTTATCCTTACGATCCTGCATCGCTTACCTGTTATTTCTGAAAAACACCGGGAGAGAATTGAAAAATACATTACCGGCATCGTGAATAATAACGATTCCCATTTATATTCCATATACGCTAATCCTGAGCATATTCATTTTCTTGTACCCGCTCTCCGAAATTAGCAGAAGAAACGCTGGCTTCTATAGTTGCTGAAAGTTCTCAACGGTTCATCAACCAAAATAAGCTATGTAACAACACATTTGCCTGGCAAGAATCGGCTTCTGCGTTTTCAGTATCAAAGTCAGATGTTGACAAGGTTTGTAAATACATACTTAATCAACCGGAACATCATCGTAAAATAAGTTTTGCTGAAGAGTATGAAGAGTTTATAAAATTTTATCAAAAAACCCTTGACCTCGCTAAGAAGCGGTGATCAAAATAAGGTAATAAGGTTGCAGCGATTTCAATGAATATTTTTCTACTAAGGTTAAAGGGCATGTCTTCTAAAATTTCAGGACACAAGATTGTGAAATTAAATAAGGATTTGAATAATAACAAGTGTACGCCGTTCAACACCTAAAATAAGAATTAGCCCATAAACGGAAGCAAAAGAGCAGTATGTTATTTATTCTCATCTGCATATCCTTTTAAAGAAAAGGATTATACAAGAACGGCTTTGATTTTTCTTTCACCGATCTGCTGGCGCCACATGGCATAATACAAACCTTTTTCTTCCAGCAACTTTTGATGGTTGCCTGTTTCCACTACATCGCCTTTTTCCAGTACATAGATCCTGTCGGCGTGCATGATGGTGGAAAGCCGGTGAGCGATCAATATCGTTATTTGATTTCCCTGGCGGGAAATATCTCTTATCGTATCAGTGATCTCTTCTTCTGTCAGAGAATCCAATGCGGAAGTGGCTTCATCAAATAACAATAGCTTGGGATTGCGTAGTAATGCGCGGGCAATGGATAAACGCTGCTTTTCACCACCGGAGAGTTTTAAACCACCTTCGCCGATCATGGTCTCTAAACCTTTTTCCGCTCTTGCCAATAAATTCTGGCAGGCAGCTTTATTCAGTGCATCCATCAGTTCTTCTTCTGTAGCGGATGGATTTACAAACAACAAATTTTCCTTAATGGTACCGCTGAAAAGATTGGTATCCTGTGTTACAAATCCTATTTGATTTCGCAGGTCATCAAAGCGCAGTTCTGTTTCATCTAAATTATTATACAATATTTTTCCTTCCTGGGGACGATACAAGCCGACTAATAATTTCATCAGCGTGGACTTACCGCTGCCACTTGGCCCGACAAATGCAATGGTTTCCCCCACCCGAACATCAAAACTTATATTGTTAATGGCTTTTTGAGAAGCGGTCTGGTGCTGGAAGGCAACATTTTTAAAAGACAATGTCTGGATATTACCCAGTTGTTTGGGATGAACAGGATCGAGTTCCGGTGTCTTTTGCATCAGGGTGTGAAAATTATTCAACGAGGCTTCCGCTTCCCTGTAAGACAACAGTATGTTGCCGATTTCCTGCAGCGGACCAAATATAAAGAATGAGAATATCTGCATGGTAACCAGTTGTCCTGCATCCATCTGGTCCTTAAAAATTAACCGCATTAAGATAAAAAGAATGACCTGCCGGAGTGTATTGACCATTGTTCCCTGGATAAAGCTGATACTCCGGATACGTTTTACTTTTGTTAGTTCCAGTCCAAGAATCTTATACGTATTCTTATTTAATCTTTCTACTTCCTGCCGGGTAAGACCCAGGCTTTTTACGAGTTCAATATTCCGCAGCGATTCAGTGGTAGAGCCCGCCAATGCCGTTGTTTGTCCCACTATATTTTTTTGAATGATCTTTATTTTTTTGCTGAGGATATTGGTAATAAACGTTAAAACCAATATACCTGCCAGGTAGGCAACGGGGATACTCCAGTGAATATATAAAGCGGCATATACAAAAACAAAAACGACCCCAACAATAACCCCGAATAAAATATTGATGAAGTTGATCATGAATTTTTCTACATCAGCCCTTACTTTGGTTAATATAGAAAGGGTTTCACCGCTGCGCTGATCTTCAAACTGCTGGTAGGGTAATTTCATGGCATGTTGCAGACCATCGGTAAAAACTTTTGCCCCGAATTTCTGGATAACCACGTTGAGAAAATAATCCTGGAAATTTTTAGCGATACGACTTATCATCGCCACCGTGATGGAAGCAACCAGCAACCATACCATTCCGTAGAGAAGTTTTGATTTCTCCGCTACTTCTATTACTCCCTCCTTATTCAGCCTGGGTATTTTTTCGATAATAGTTGTTTTTATAAAAAGAAATTCATTCCAGTCAAAAGTGTGTGTATTTGAGTAATAGGTAGCCAGGTTTATCAAACGCCCCAGGATGATAGGATCAACCAGTGAAAAACCAATATTGATAGCGGCTAAAATAAGAACAAGAATGACCAGCCATTTATGTGGTTTCAGGTAATGCAGTAATATCTTCATAAAAAAATGGGGTTACAGTTGATTTAAGCGTTACAACAATCAAACATCATACAAGTTCGTGAAAAATGACAACTTAGCAGCTTTAGCTTTAAATTGCAGCCGATGAAGAACTACCTGGTTGATCTGCATCGCCTGCGTCATAATCCTTACAACGGGTTATATACCTTCTCCTGCCGGCTGGCCGAACACCTGCTGCACCAGCCTTTGCATGATGAACAGTTCTGGTACTATTTGCCTAAGGATAAATTTGGTTTTTTTGGCAGTAAACCTTATTCTGTATTGCATAAGCGATCGCATAAATTTTTTCATGCAGGTACATCCAAATTTGATGTTTGGCACCTGACCACGGGTATTTCGCAATACAGGCCCTATAACCGGAAAACAAAAGTTGTTTATACTATACATGATGTAAATTTCTTAGCGGAAGAGCTGGATAATACCAAACGAAATACACGCACCTTAAAACTGATGCAGCATAATGCAAACCGTGCCGATCATATTGTGGGAATTTCCAGGTTTGCACTGGATCTTGCAGGCCAGCACCTTGATTTTGGCAGCACGCCCATTTCAGTTATTCATAATGGCTATACGCTGAGTGAATTTCCGGGTTTTGATGCACCCGTTTATAAACCAGCTGCACCTTTTTTATTTTCCATAAGTCTTGTGCAACCAAGAAAAAATTTTCATGTATTACCGGCATTGCTTGAAGGGAATAATTATGAATTAGTGATCGCAGGTCTCAATCATTTTGACTATGCAAAAAAAGTGATGGAGGAAGCGAGGCGATGGCAAGTGGAGGATAGGGTAAAGCTGATCGGCGCTATAGACGAAAAAAACAAATATTGGTATTACCGCCATTGCGAGGCATTCATGTTTCCTTCTGTAGCTGAGGGTTTCGGTTTTCCACCGCTTGAAGCGATGCATTTTGGCAAACCAGTTTTTTTGTCCGACAGGACCAGCTTGCCTGAAGTAGGCGGAGATGCCGCTTATTATTTCAGCGACTTTGATCCCCGGGCTATGCGTTCTGTTTTTGAAAAAGGAATGAACGATTTTAAAAACCATAACAGGATCCCTGCCATTAAACGGCAAGCTTCATTATTCAATTGGAATAAAACGGCGGGAGAATATTTAGATATTTACCGGAAATTAATTTGAATAAATTGGCAGACTGCCTGCTACGTTATGAATAAAATGATACCAAAATCTTTCAGGCCGGGATTGAACAATCCTTTTTATTTTATCCGCCGGGCTTTATTGAAAAAAGTGGAGGAGTACGCTCCGCAATTATCCGGCAAGTTGCTTGATTTCGGTTGCGGAAGTAAGCCCTATCAATCCTTATTTACCCGGGCCAGTGAATACACGGGCCTGGACTATGAAGGAGAAGGTCATTCTCATGTGAATGAAAAGGTGGATGTTTATTATGATGGAAAAAAAACCCCTTTTGCCAATCAAACATTCGACAGCGTTTTCAGCAGTGAAGTGTTTGAACATATTTTTAATATAGATGAAATATTGCCTGAGATAAACCGTGTGATGAAGAAAGGCGGAAAAATTCTTATCACCTGCCCTTTTGTATGGCATGAACATGAAGTGCCGGTGGATTATGCACGATACACACGGTTTGCGTTGAAGCATTTGCTGGAAAAGCATGGGTTCTCTGTTATTTCGTCAGATAAAAGCGGGGATTTTACCAGCGCTATTTACCAGATGCGGATGGTGTATGTAAGCGAGCATTTTATTCCTTCCATACCTTTACTGGGAAAGAATAAGTTTTTTAAAACATCAATAGCGCCGGGTATTTATTTTTTAATGAATAGCTGGTATTCTTTCAAGCATTGGATTTTGCCCAAAAGAACGGACTGGTATCTTAATAATATTATTTTGGCTGAGAAATTATAATATATGCCCGGAAAGATCATTCTTACTACCTGCTCTCTTAATCATATAGCGCAAGCCAAAAGCCTGGGCGATTCTGTTATTAAATATGCCCCGGATTATACACTTGTCATCGGGCTGGTGGATAAGCTGGAAGGCAGGATTCCTGCTGACTATTTCACTCCGCATAGTTTAGTTGAAGCTCACGAATTGAATATCCCGCAGTTTGATGAAATGTATAAGCGCTATACTACACTTGAACTTAATTGCGCACTCAAATCTTTTTTTACCAGCCATATTCTGAAAAACTACAGCCCGGACAGGTTTATCTTTCTTGACAGCGATATACTCTTATTTGATTCGCTCCGCTTTATCGAAGAAGAACTGAACAACGCTTCCATACTGCTTACGCCGCATATTACATCCCCTTTCCCGGTGGATGATTATACGCCAAAAGAGAAAGACATTCTTAAAACAGGTATGTTCAATGCCGGTTTTTATGCGCTGAAGAATGATGAAGCAGCCGGCGCTTTTGTAAATTGGTGGAAAGAAAGAATGATTGACCAGTGTTATGAAAGACCTAAAGAAGGTTTGAACGTAGATCAGAAATGGCTGAATTTTGTTCCCTTTTATTATAAAAGTGTAAAAGTATTAGAGCATCCGGGTTGCAATGCAGCTTACTGGAATTTGCATGAAAGGAATATTGAAAAAAAGGAGAATAGTTTTTTTGTCAATAATGAACCATTGATCTTTTACCATTTCAGCGGCTATTCTTTTCATCACCCGGGCACTGTATCCCGTCATCAAAGCCGTTTTGATATGAATGCTAATGCGGCCGTGAAAGAACTGTTCTCCATATACCAGCAGGCATTAGTAAAAAACAGGCATGAAGAAATGTTGCGGTTATCCTGTTTTTATAAAAAAGAAAAAGGGTTGCTTCAGCAATTAGGATTGAAAAAATAATATCAGCCGGGAAAAAAATTTGATTGTTCTGCTTCCTTACCCCGCCCAGCCTTCTCTATCCAAACTTCTGTATTGAATAGCTTCCGCTAAATGCTCCGGCTTTATGTCTTCACTGCCGGAAAGATCAGCAATGGTTTTTGATACTTTTAAGATACGGTCATACGCTCTTGCGGAAAGGTTTAGTTTTTCCATAGCCGCTTTCAGGAGATTAGCGCCAACTGTATTTATCACACAAATTTCTTTCAGCATCTTACTGGTTATTTGTGCATTGCAATAAACACCGGGGTTGTTCTTATATCTTTCTTCTTGTATATCCCTTGCTTTTATCACGCGGTCGCGGATATTGGCGGAATTTTCCTGTTGTTTGATGGCGGACAATTCACTGAAAGGGACGGGTGTGACTTCCACATGCAGATCAATACGGTCAAGCAAGGGCCCGGAAATTTTATTCAGATATTTTTGAACCGTTCCGGCTGGGCAGGTACATTCTCTTTCAGGGTGATTATAAAATCCGCAAGGGCAGGGATTCATGGAGGCTATTAACATAAAACTTGCAGGAAAATCCACCGCTACTTTGGCTCTTGATATCGTCACTCTTCTTTCTTCCATCGGCTGTCGCATTACTTCGAGTACTGTTCGTTTAAATTCCGGCAATTCGTCTAAAAACAATACGCCATTATGCGCCAAAGAAATTTCTCCTGGCTGCGGGATGCCGCCGCCACCTACTAATGCTACATCAGAAATAGTATGATGAGGAGACCGAAAAGGCCTTTTAGAAACTAATGTAGCATTCTCCGGCAGTTTACCGGCTACCGAATGGATCTTTGTTGTTTCTAAAGCTTCCTGCAAAATTAATGGCGGCAAAATAGTAGGTAATCTCTTTGCCAGCATAGTTTTTCCCGCACCGGGCGGGCCGATCAGAATAGCATTATGTCCACCTGCCGCAGCGATCTCCAACGCCCTTTTAATATTTTCCTGGCCTTTTACATCAACAAAGTCTATTTCAAAATCATATTGTGAATGAAAAAATTCTTCCCTTGTATTCACTACAACGGGCTCTAATCCTTTTTCTTCCTTTTCAAAAAAATCAATCACTTCTTTGATATGCGACACGCCATATACATGCAGGTTGCTGACCATGCCTGCCTCCCTGGCATTGACTTTCGGGACGATCAATCCTTTGAAACCTTCTTTTCGTGCCTGTATAGCAATAGGTAAAGCTCCTTTGATAGCCCGGATCTCTCCGTCCAGGCTCAGCTCTCCCATGATCACATAATTCGCCAATGCTTCTTTGTTTTCCAACTGTTCAGATGCACCCAGAATTCCCAATGCGATGGGAAGATCAAATGGCGTCCCGCTTTTTTTAATATCTGCTGGTGCCAGGTTGACTACCACTTTTGTTCTTGGCATTTGAAAGCCGTTCGTTTTAAAAGTACTTTCTATTCGTTGCAAACTTTCTTTCACTGCATTATCGGGCAGGCCAACGATCATCGGGTCTTTACCGGTTGCCAGCCAGTTTACTTCGATAGTAATGGTGATGGCTTCCACTCCATATACAGCGCTGCCAAATGTTTTTACAAGCATGATCCGATAGTTACCGGATTGAAGATAGAAAAAATAAGCCGACCCGGTATTACCGGAAAGTGGTATAGCCGTCAAAGGTGAATGGTGAATGGAGCACCAGTGACACAGATTGGGCGGACCTGAACTGATATACTGCTCCCGTTGCGTTTAGTTGGTTCTTTTGAAATGATATACTTCTTTTGGTGATGTCATAAAAGTCATTGTAAAAGAATTTTGGGTTACATTAGAAAGAAAACCGATCAGTACAGATTTCTTATTTGTAGTAGGGTTGGTTGCATTCATTTTCAATTTACCATCCACCAGTTTCCAATCGCCGGTTGTATAGCCTTTGTTATCAAATGTCCAGAACATATCCCCGTTTTTTGATAATTCAAGAGCTCCGTTGGTCATTTCCCATTCACCGGTTAATAAAGATGCGGTGGGTGCTGTTTCATTAGTCACATCGTTGCCGGGTTTCACTTCGGGGTCTTTCACTTCTACTCCGCCACCGGCATCCGGATCTGGCGGAGCGGGATCGTTAGGATCTTTCTTGTCTGTTTTATTCTTTCCATTTTTATACTCAACATAGACATCCAGCTCATTCAGGTCAAAAGAATGATTATATCTTTCCGACAATGTTTTAGCGATGCCTTCCGCTTCGTTAGCTGCTCTTTCTTCTATTTTTTCTGACATGGCTATGATCTTTTCAGCTTCCTTCTGCCATTTTTCCTGTTTCTCCTCGCTGCTCAGGTCAGACTTTGCGAGAGAAATAATACCATCCAGCATGGCCTCCGCTTTTTTCATCTGATCCTTTGTATTGTCAAGTGTTCTGTTCAGCATCGAAACAAAACCTTCGTCTATATCTTCATTTTTTAAAATATCCTCTATATCCTTGCTGGCTTTGTTTGCCTCCCTTGTCATCTCGTCTTTGTATTCACTGAGAATGGGCACAAGCTTTTTGCTGAACCCGTTTTCTTTTGCTTCAGTAACTATTTTTTCCCCATATTCATCAGACAGGGACTTTGTATTTTTATTGCTGATATTCTGGGTGGTCACAAAAGATTTCCAGGCTTTGATCGTGGCCTCTTTGGTGATCAGCAGGGTTTCCATATCTGACCGGCCACTGCCTTTTTTATTAAAACCCAGAAAATAAATGGCGGTGGCCCCCAGAACTGTTGTAATAACGGGTATCAGTATTTTATTAAAAAGTGTAGTCGTTGTTCCCGTCGTATTCTCCATATCAGGTTATTTTAATTGTACAAATTACAAAAATGGCGACTAGCAAAAAAATACTCCTTTTTATGTATTTTATGAACCGGAATTTATACCGAAGCGCAAGGCCAGGTCATTCATCCCTGTCAATTTATCCCTGATACAGACCCTTCAAATAGAAGGGAGGTTCCAGGGTCTAAATTTATTTTCACGGGTTTTCCTTTTAACGGTATGCTGAATTGCTGAGTCTGCCTGGTGACAAGTAATGTTTTCAATTGTGGCTTCTCTGCAGCGGTCTTTACTTCTATCTCCAGCGGAAAAGAGAAAATGTTTTTTTGCAATTGAGTTACAGTAAGTAAAACTATTTTCTTCCTTGTGTCATATTCCCATTTTACCTGCAACCGGGGAACACCGGGAGTATATAGCCATTGCTGAAAGAATGAGCCAAGATCTTTACCTGAACTTTGTTCGCATATTTTTTGAAAATCTCTTGTATCGGCGTTTTTTCCGGCATAGGCTGCATAATAATTACGAATGATCGAATGGAAAATGGAATCACCTAGCTGCCGGCGCAGCATGTGGAGAATCCATCCGCCTTTTTGATAGCTGTTCGTGTTCAGCAAACTTTTATAAGGCGATATAGAATCAACTACAGGAAGGTCAGATGTACTGGCATAATCAACTACCTGTTGCCGGTCTTCTTTCATTTCTTTATCTATCCTGCCTGTTCCGTATTTTGATTCCAGGTAAATATTGGAGAGATAATTAGCGAAGCCTTCGCTCAGCCACAGGTTGGAGAAACTTTTTTCGGTAACCATATCGCCAAACCACTGGTGTGTTATTTCATGCGCCAGTAATCTTTCATCTTGCCGCTGACCTGTTATAGAATTTTCATAATAAAAAATAGCGCTGGCATTTTCCATGCCACCAAAAATGGTTTTGGACTGCACGTTCGCTAATTTTTTATAAGGGTAGGGGCCAATATAGTTAATGAAATAAGCAAGAATATCCTTTGCGGGTGCGTAATCATAAAAACCTTCTTTCTTATTTTCAGGGAATACCCAGCTTGTTACAGGTATGCCATTTACAACGCCTGCAGTATCTACTGCAAATTCTGCTACGCCGATCACCATTATTTTAGTAGGTAAGGGTATGCCTTCTTTCCAGTGGGTAAGTTTTCTATTGCCAGGTAGTTCTTTTTCTTCTTTTAAGACACCATTGGAAACTACTTTGTAATGGTCGGGCGCTGTTACAATAAACTCAACAGAAGCTTTGTCAGCGGGATCATCCACACAGGGTATCCAGTTATGGGCACGGCTGGGCCAGTTGTCGGAAAAAAAAGTTCTTTTGCCATATTTGTTTCGGGAAATGATTA
>JAATGJ010000117.1 GCA_015654695.1 Chitinophagales bacterium
AGGGCATCATGCATGTGGATGGCAAACATCGTAGTGCTGCGCCCTATTTCAACTGGACCTTCCGTTATGCCAAAGCTATAAATAATAAGGTTGCTTTTAAATTGAGCGCCGAAATTATTAAGGGAAGTGACTGGCAGGCGGAGGATTATCGTAATAAAAAACAAATAGGTATCCTGAGCAACGTAGTAGGCGGAAACCGCAGCAATGACCCTAATTACAATGGTGTCAATGTTTATGGTGATGAAACGGATATTAATATGGATGCATTCTCTTTATATGTAACGAGATTAACCAGCACAGGTATTACAGGTTCTCCCACCGCTTTAACAAGCCTGGCTAATGGCTATTTTGCTTCCCAGGGTAATCCCGTTTATCCAACGAATGCACAGTATGCCGGCGCTATTGGTTTTATTATGACAACATTGGGTGTACCTCCGGCGCAACAAGCAGCCGTCTCAACAGCATTGCAACAAAGCTTTCTTCCCTTTTATAATGGTTTGAAAAACGGTTATTACAGAAATACAAATATCTCAAGAACCGGGTATAATGAAGAAGACGTTGTTGACTATAATACGGTTAATGCAAAGATGAATGCAGCGTTTCACTGGAAGATCACTAATAACATTGAAGCATCCTGGAATACGTATTTCGGTACCGGCACTACGGTTTATACCGGTGCGAACAGGTACTCCTTAAAAAACTTTAAGCTGGCACAGCATAAGCTGGAGATCAAAGCAAAAAACTGGATGTTGCGTGGTTACACCACCCAGGAGAACTCCGGCGATTCTTATATAGGTGATGCCGTTGGAAGCTTTTTAAATGAAGCTTATTCTCCGAGTTCCACAGTCTGGCTACCGACTTATATTGCTACTTTTTCTGAAACGAGACGTGGACTCGGCCAGGCAGGCATTCCGGCTTCAGCTCAAAAAAGTGATATCACTATTCACAATGAACTTCGGGCTATGTTGGATGCAAACCGGCTTAAACCCGGCACTCCCCAGTTTGATGCGGCCGCCGAAAAAATTAAAAACACTCCTGTTAACAAAGCAGGCGGCTCTAAATTCCTTGATAAATCAGACTTGTGGGCCGCAGAAGGTCAGCTTAATTTATCAGATGCATTACATTTTTCAGACAAGCTTGAAATTGTTACCGGTGTACAATGGAAACAATGGGTGATGAATTCCCAGGGAACTATTTTTGCTGATACTGCAGGAACTATTAACGTAAGTGAAACCGGCGGTTATATCCAGTTAAAGAAAAAACTGTTGAACGATGTATTAACGCTCATCGCTGCCGGCCGGTACGATAAACAAACAAATTTTGATGGTAAATTCACTCCAAGATTTGCAGCGGTTATTAAAGTGGCCAAGGACAATAATATCAGGTTATCTTACCAAACATCCTATCGCTTTCCTTCCAATCAAAATCAATATATTAATCTAAGAATAGGAGGTGGTACCAGTTACCTGATTGGCAGCTTACCGGAATTTCAAACCCTTTATAAACTAAATTCCACCAAACCCGGCTATACTACTGCCAGCGTACTGGATTACAGGTCGGGCACATTAGCGGATTCCGCCAGGTTAGTTAAGGCTACGTTTAATAAACTAAAACCAGAAACTGTTAGATCGTATGAGATTGGCTATAAGGGAGTCATTGGCAAAAAATTGCTGATTGATGCCTATTACTATTTCAGCAGTTACCAGGATTTCATAGTTAGCCAGGCAGTTGTTCAATCCCAGACAGGCCCTAATTATGAATTATACTCAAATTTCAGCAGCAACAATTTATCATATAATCAAAATTCCACTCAAACCGTAAAATCAAACGGGTGGGGTATTGGTATTGATTACAAGCTGATAAAGAATTATATGCTCTACGGCAACGTTTTCTCCGATGTATTGAAAGATGTAGCTCCGGGGGATGTTACTTTCTTTAATGCCCCTAAATACAGGTTCAATATTGGCTTGCGCAATGAGAATGTTTGCCACAATATTGGTTTCAATGTCGTGGTTAAGTGGCAGGATAATAACTATTACGAAGGAACCTTTATCTCAGGTACATTACCTTACTTTGCCTGGGTAGATGCGCAGGTAACGTATAGCCAGCCAAAGACCAAAAGCGTATTTCGCATAGGCGGAACCAACCTTGGTAATAACTATTATCGTACAGGATTCGGCAGCCCTTATGTCGGTGGTCTATATTATGTTAGTTATGGATACAACCTATTTTAAGAATGAATAAGATAACTATAAAAAGTAATGGCTTCCAAATGGAAGCCATTACTTTTTATACCAGGACCGAATAAATCTATACTATTATTGCATGGTTAACTGTCGTTCAAGTATAACACGGGCTACAAGGAACCTGCACCCGGTAACTCGGAGCATATACATTTAACCCTGTTTTAATGTAAAGTTCTTGACGTTTCTCCTATTAGTATTCCCAGGTGCCAAACCTGCAATTTATAGGTACCTTTTTGAAAACTATCTGTATCCAAGGAAAAGATCAGCCGTTTTTGTTCCCCCTTCTCGTAATCAAATTTTATCCTGCGGGTAAAACTTTTTCTTCCTTCTGCTTTTGTATCAAACATACCGGAATCCCAGGCTGAATTCTGTAAAACATGACCATCGGGTTCAGTAATGACAACGAATACTTCCGCATTCAGGTATTGATTAAGATTATTCTGCAGAATAAATGAAGCCACAAATTTGTCGGCCTTTTTTGACTGTGCGGTTTCCTGTTCTTTTGTTTCCCGTATATCAATGGCAGTAAAATGCAGTGTAGAAGCCATAAAAACAGAGGCCTGTTTTATTTTTTCCGTAAGGACTTTATTTTCGTCATCCAGCCTGCGGATACCCTGCTCCAAATTGACAACATCGCTATTCAACTGATCAAGTCGTGTATTCAACGTTTTCTTTTCTGTTTCCATAGAGCTGTTTTGGTAACGCAGTTGTTCCACTTTTTCCTCCAGTTCCAGCATTTTCTTCCTGGCTTCCTTTAGCTGTAAAGCGGTAGAACGGGGGTTTTTTAGAATGCTGCTGATCTCGCCTTTCAGCTTATTGATCTCACTGATCCTGCTGGTAAGCAGTATCCTTAACGAATCACTGGTATTGCGGGATGAATCAAGTTTGAAATCACGGTCGTTAATTGTAGCCGTATATATTTTTTGCAATGAATCACGGATATTATCCGCTATTGCCGTAGAGTCAACAACGGATGATCCTGCCACGCGCTGACTATAATTTGCTTTGTCATAAAAATGATATACCCAGGTAGCTACAAGCCCGACTGACAAAAGCACCAATAACAGGGACCTAATATCTTTCATAACAGTTTAATAACGAACTAAGAAATTGGTAGCCGAAATACGGCGGGTATTTCGGTGTGTCGCAAGATAATGAATCGGCGGTTGAGTAAATGCAAACTAGTAGTTTTACGATAGGTACTTACGCCTTCTTATTCCCGGCGACATTTCAAGACATAAAAAAACCGCCTCACAATTAAGTGAGACGGCTTGTTGCAGGAGTTGCAACTACTTTTAACCGAATAAACCACCTTTTTTCAGGGTTCTTACGCCTTCGCCGATCTTAAACCCATTATGATAAATTTCAATTTTATAATCGCCTCTCTGGAAATCGCTTTGACGGATGGGGAACTGAACCGCTTTGCGTGTTCCTTGTGAATAGTCAATGGCTACTTTAGCAGTAAATGCTTTTTCGCCATCAGTCCTTGTAGTTAAATTTCCTGAACCTAAAGTCTCATCAGAAACTACTTTACCGTCAGGTGCTGTCACCATAATGTACATATCAGCAGGGCCTGATTTTGCAATACGGTTTTCTACATCAAAGGATACAACTAATTTGTCCACTTTCTTGGCACTTGTAGTTGCTTTTTCCTTACCACCTTTTTTTTCATTGACTGGGGTGATTTGAATATTGGCAGCGCTGAAAGTAGAACCTACGTCCACTGTTTGTGCCAGGTCATCTTTTTCAGTAGTTGTAGTCTGCAGGTTTTGTTCTAATACCTGTTTTTCAGTAGAAAGCTGGGTGTTGTTAGCTGTCAACTCCAGGTTTTCACCAGTAAGTCTTGCTACTTCTGCTTCCAGCGCACCAAGCTGGGTATTAAGGTTAGCGATCATCTCCTGAGCCCTTTTCAGATCAGCGGCAGTAGCATTTTTATCTCTTAATATTCGCCTTATCTCTGCTTTATTAGTTTCAATTTGTTTTTGCAGACCGCTTTTATCACCCTGTAGGGAATTATTGGAGCCTGTAATTGAATCAAGACGTATTTCAGCATCTTTCAGCATTGCATCCAGAGAATCACGCTGAGCAGAGAATTTGTCAGATTGTGTTTGTGCATATTGTACAGTCTCTTCTGATTTATTTTTATCATAGAGAAGATAACCCCATGTTCCGAGCAGACCTGCTGCCAGTAAACCGATCAATAAATTTTTACCAGCGCGGCTTTTCGGGGCCGGGGGCTGGCTTTGTGGAGTTGCAGATGGATAATTCGTGTTTGCCATAAAGCTGGGTTTTAATTAAATTTTTAGGTTTATAATTTGGATGGATTTTACTTGATTTAAGGTTAGCAACGACTCTAAACAAGTCCTGTATTTTCCATCGTGTGACCAATTCCGAAAACCGTGCCAGAAAAATCAGTTGCATGTTATTTCGTTAATTTTTTTTGCACTATTCACATAGTCAAAGCCTGTATCTTAGCGTTTTATGGCAGTAGAAAAAATCATAGCTGAATGGAAAAAGAACGTCTTTAAGCCTGTTTATTGGCTGGAAGGCGACGAAGAATATTTTATTGATAAGGCTATGAACTATGCCGAACACCATATACTTAGTGAGAACGATGCGTCCTTCAATCTTAGTATATTTTATGGGCGCGATGCCAGTTGGGCCGATGTGATAAATGCCTGCCGCCGTTATCCCATGTTTGCAGAAAGACAGGTAGTGCTGCTGAAAGAAGCCCAGCAGATGAGGGATATAGAAAAACTGGAAGCTTATGTTGAAAATTCTTTACAGTCAACTGTTTTTGTTGTTGCGTATAAAAATAAAAAAGTGGATGGCAGGACAAAATTCGCAAAGACCTTAAAGGAAAAATGCGTACTGATCAGTACCAAAAAAATGTATGATAACCAATTGCCGGAATGGACGCAGGAAATGATTCAGTCAAAGGGATTATCCATTTCGCCTAAAGGTTTAGCGCTGCTGGTAGATCATATTGGCAACGACCTCACCCGGATTGAGAACGAGATCGAAAAAATATCTGTTAACCTGGGAAAAAGAAAAGCGATATCCGAAGAGGATATTGAAGAGTTTGTGGGTGTCAGTAAGGAATTTAATGTATTTGAATTGCAGGCGGCGCTGGCAAAAAAGGATATTTCAAAAGCCATCCGCATTATACAATATTTTGAAGCCAACCCCAAGGCGGCGCCCATACAGTTAATACTTCCATCATTGTATGGTTTTTTCAGCAAAGTATTTATGGTATATGGGGCTGGAACCGCTGATGAAAAAGGAGTAGCGGCTGCGATAGGAGTGTCCCCGTTTTTTATTAAAGACTATATGCAGGCGGCAAAAGCGTATGACTATGCAGGCGTTGAAAAAGCGCTTTTATTATTACACAACTATAATTTGAAAAGTATCGGTGTCAATAATGCCGGCGCTGAAGACGGATCATTGCTCAAAGAAATGGTGATCAAAATGATTGGATAAATGCAATCAGTAATTTTAAAAAGCTTTTCTTTGTGCAACGTTTAAAAAACAGAAATCATCTTTTCGCATAAACTGAAAAATATGAAGAAATTTTTGCTATTATTTTTTATTGGAGCCTCTTTTTTCCTGGTCGGTTGCGAAACCACCCGTGAAGTATCCCTCAACCAGGACAATAGCGGAACGCTGGTTACTACCACAGATATGAGCGGACTGATCGGGATGGCAAAGATGTCAGGACAAGGAGATAAAATGGAGAAGGCAGGTGACCAGGTGGTTGATACAATTCTTTCGCTGGATAAGATGGCTGATAGCATTTCCAACATAACCGATGAAGAAAAAAAACTGGTGAAAAAAGGAAAAATCGGGGTGCAAATGAATATTCCGGATGAGAAGTTTATTATAAAACTGGAATTCCAGTTTTATAACCCTGAGCAAATAAGCAAATTGGATAAATTATCATCCCGTGTCATACAACAAACGCTGAAAAAACAACTAGCAGCAGGCGCTTCTGCAGATTCAACTGCGGGGATGCCGGGCGCAGATGATATTCCGGAAACTTCTTTTGAAGATTATTTTATTACTACCTATTCGAAAAATACAATAGAAAAGAAACTCATTAAAGAAAAATATGCGGATGTTGAAAACGATAAAGGCATGCAATCGTTAAAAGAAATGGCAGGAATGGGAATTGGTAACACCACCCTTATTATCAACCTGCCAAAGCCCGCCAAAAAGACGGAAGGGAAAAATGTAAAACTATCGGATGATAAAAAGAAAGTAACCATCACGAGCAGTGCAGAAGATTTCTTTGATGATGCTGCGGGACTGGAATTTAAAATTGAGTACTAAAAATTGAAGAGACTGTGCCTAAAGCCATTTATTGCCGGGAAGACGAGAAGGCGGAAAGAAAATAGCAATTGAATTTCAATACTTACCGTCTTATCGCCTTACCGGCATATATTCCGGGATTGACTTTTGATAAAGCCTCTTTTGATTATTACAATGCGTTTAAACTTTCGATCTTATCCTGGTATATTTGTTTTACCAATTCTTCCAGTGAATTAAATTTCACTTCTTCCCTCAGGTATTTTTTTACAAATACTCTTACTGTTTTTCCATATATCTCTTCAGTAAAATCAAAAATATTTACTTCAATCACTCGTTTCTTTCCGTCTACTGTAGGGCGGAAACCAATGCTCATCATGCCTTTGTAACGTGAGTCCGCTCTTTTATTGGCTATTGACCTTTCACTATTGACGACTTCCGCATATACGGCATATATCCCATTGCCCGGAATGATCTTTTCTTCATTATGCACCTTCAGGTTTGCTGTAGGATAGCCAAGTTTTCTTCCCAGTTTATCACCGTGTACTACTTCTCCTTCAAAAAAGAATTCGTATCCCAGTAACTTATACGCAGTTTCAATATCATTATGAAGAAGGGCTTCCCGGATATTGGTCGAACTTATCGAGATATTATCGAGTATATGTTTGGGGATCTCTTTCAAATGAAAATTATATACCCCTGCATCCCTTTCCAGCATGCGATAGTCGCCCTGCCTGTCACGGCCAAAACGATGATCATAACCGATAATAATAGTATGGGGCTTGAATTTATCCACCAGGAAATCGCGGATATAGTCCTCAGCGGGCTGGTTGGCGAAAATTTCCGTAAAGGGTACTACGACAAGATGATCAATACCCAATTGTTCCAGCAGTTCAATTTTTTCCTCCAGTGTATTGATAAGACGGATACCAAGTATGGCGGAAGACACTACTTTGCGGGGATGAGGATGAAAAGTGATTATGACGGTTTCCCCATTAATATTTTTTGCTTCTTCTTTTAAATTTTCGATGACCTGCCTGTGCCCCTGGTGTACGCCATCAAACGTGCCGATGGTGACAACAGCATTGCGGAAACGGGGTAGCATGTCTATATCACGATGTACCTGCATAAAATTGGTGTAAAGATAACCCCTGCTCTATAAAGAGAAGTAATAAATTCATGATTGCTCAGGCATTCATACTTATTTTTGCACGGCCTTTAATAGCCCGGTTTTCCGGGTGGTGAAGAAAAATTAATAATTGTATACCCGGGAAAGTAAAGTAATAACATGAAAAAAAAGTTTCAATACGCTCCGCAAACTGGTAACGGGGGCGGACTTTATTCTAAACGGGGGGTATCTGCCCAGAAAGAAGAAGTACATGCGGCTACCAAACATCTTGATAAGGGTCTTTATCCAAAAGCTTTTTGTAAAATATATAAAGATGTACTATGCGGAGATGATGCCTGGGTAAATGTGATGCATGCAGATGGAGCCGGCACAAAAAGTATCCTGGCCTATTTATACTGGAAAGAAACAGGAGATGTATCTGTATGGAAAGGTATTGCGCAGGATGCGATTGTTATGAACCTTGATGACCTTCTTTGCGTGGGCATCTATGATCATCTTCTTTTTTCCTCTACTATTGACCGTAATAAAAATGTGATCCCTGCTGAAGTACTGGAAGCGGTGATAAATGGCACGCAGGAATTTTTTGACAGCATGAAGACCTTTGGGGTTAACATCAGCTTCATGGGAGGTGAGACCGCTGATGTGGGCGATGTGGTAAGAACGATGGCGGTAAACGGTACCATGACAGCAAGATGGCCCAAATCAAAATTAATTACCAACGAAAAAATAAAAGCAGGAAATGTAATTGTTGGATTAGCTGGTTATGGACAGGCTAACTACGAAACAGAATACAACAGTGGTCTTGCCAGCAACGGACTAACCAGTGCCCGGCATGATGTATTGCATAAAACCTACGGTGCAAGGTTCCCGGAGTCGTATAACACTTCGTTAGATGAATCGGTGGTGTATATTGGTCCGCATAGAATGACAGATGAGATTGAAGACGACCCTTTGTCAAGCTCTGGGCAGAAGTCAGAAATCGGAAAACTGCTTCTTAGCCCGACAAGAACTTTTGCGCCAGTGATGAAAGAGCTGTTAGAAAATCATTTTGACGCTATTTATGGATTAATACATTGCAGTGGTGGGGGGCAAACCAAATGCCTGAAATACATTCCTGAAAATGTCAGGATAATAAAAGATAACCTGTTTGAACCGCCCGTCATTTTCAAACTGATACAGGAAGTCAGTAAGTCGGATGACAGGGAAATGTACCAGGTATTCAATATGGGAACGCGGATGGAAATTTATACCCATGAAAAAGACGCTGATAAGGTCATCAGCGTCTCAAAAAGTTTTGGGGTGGATGCACAGGTTATTGGAAGGGTAGAAGAAACCCCTGGCAATGAATTGATCATCAAAACGAAATCAGGTGACCTTATCTTCTGATTGTATTTTCCGTTTTGAAAACGATCCTTTCCTGTTTTGCGCACTTTTCATAAAACAGCCCAAAAATCCTCTGGAACCCTTACTGAATGCGGGATGTTTTTTGAAAATGGGTGCCTCACCACTAAATTTGGAGAGTGTTTGTCCGAA
>JAATGJ010000020.1 GCA_015654695.1 Chitinophagales bacterium
ACATCATACAGTTAAGGATATTAGCGACTATGGGCCAAACTGGTTTTATTTTGCGGAATACATGATTTATTCTGACATGTGGGGATTAAGATTGACATCAGATGGCCAATATGAAATTTTCAATGGCAGCTATCCAAATGTTGCTCTCACATCAGCCCTGCAAGAATTCCTACAACGTTTCCTTCAAAGGAATGTATTTGATCCGGGTGGTCTTTATGAATGGCAAGATAAATTGGAAGGCAAATAATTCTTTTCTCTGACGAGTCACCTTACAACGACCTTTCTAAGCCGATGTCTGGGCCAGCAGATTCTTAGATCAAAAAGATTCTGCGGCCTGACTCGGCGTTAATCTAAGCTTGTTCACTTTGTTTTGTTATCCAAAGCACAGAATGGTTTTACAAAAACGAGCATGTATGCAGGAAACTTCTTAAATGACTTAAACAATATTCCATAGAACCTTCCTTTATTCCTTGATTGGATAATTACTAAATTTGAGGACAACAATCAGAAAATGAAACGCGAAATTATATCACAACTTCATAGCAGTTTTGAATTAGCAGTTAATGAAACGGATGGTGTTGAGTACTGGTTTGCAAGAGACCTACAGGAATTGTTAGGCTATTCAAAATGGGAGAATTTTATAAAGGTTATTGATAAAGCGAAAATAGCCAGCACCAACGCAAAACAGGAAGTATCAGACCATTTTCTTGACGTCAGGAAAATGGTTGATTTGAGTTCTGGCGCTAAGAGAGAAATAGAAGGACATAATGCTGAAAAAGAAATAACCAATACGTATTCATAGATGTCAATCATCACTCTATATTTTGTTCTTCCTTGCCCGTTTGTACCACAACAAAAATCCCGTAATACTCAGCAAGCCACCCGTCAGCCCCAACAAACAATAAATAACCTTCACCGGCCAGCCTCCGTATTTTCCATAATGGATCTGTGAGTTGATGATATCATAACGGTCAGAAGGGTCTATCTCATTGACAAAACGGGTTAACGCTACACTGCCTGTGCTATCCAGGAATACCGCATCCGCAAATTTCTTTGAATGAATAAAAGAGTTGGTGCTTTGACTTCCGTAAATGGCGGTCTTTCCTTTTTTATTCTGCGCAAAATAAATTACGTAACCTGTGAAAGCAGGAAACGTTTTCTTTAACTCAATCAACGAGCTATCCAGCGAATAAAATAATGACGGTGATGTTGTAAGTACAGATGTATAATTGTATGATTGATAAAAATCCTTTTTAAAAACATAACGTTGCATCCAGAAGCCGGTTATCCCGATCATTAAGTTGAACAGCAATGCATATACGCCGATAAGCTGGTGCAGGTTAGTTCTTCTGAACATCTTTCTCTTAAACGTTAGTACACTCCACACGCTTTGCCAGTACATAACAATACCGGTAACAATACTGAGCAAAAAGACAAGGGCGAAAAAACCCAGCAACCATTCCCCTTTTTTACCCAAATGCAGAGAGCCATGCAGGGTATCTACCCAGCTTATAAAACCATCCCCGCTTCCCCTTGTTTTTAAAACAACCCCGGTTTGCGGGTGTATGAAAACCTGCATCGCTTCTTTTCCGTTGTTGAACGAGGGATCATAAATTGAAAATATAAAGGGACGGGAACTATTTTCCGCGATGTTACAATTGCTTATTTGCGCATGAGGGTATTGCTTTTGCACAATGCTGTAACAGCTATCAATCGAAATGATTTTCTTATTGTTTTCGGAAACAATGGCGGGATACTGTAAACTATCCAGCTCTTCATGAAAAACCAATACTGCTCCTGATAAAGACATCAGCAGGATGAACAGGCCTGATAAAAGACCTGCGACACTATGGATAGTAAAAATAATACCCTTCTTCATGGATCAAAGCTATTGATTGATGGGTTAAGCGTAGTAGGGACTGATCATCCAATAGACCAGCACCCCCGTTACCGCCACATACAACCAGATGGGCCAGGTAATGCGGGCCAGCTTTTTATGCCGGGGGTACTCACCAACCAAAGCACGGTAGGCGGTAAATAAAATAAAAGGAAGAATGATGCCGGCCAGGGGAATATGCGTCACGAGTATGATATAATACACGATGCGCATGGAACCGGCATTGGCTTTTTCTATTTCACTGACTATGCCATCATGATTAACATCGCCAAACTTAGTATCTCCCGCAAACAAATGATGACAGATATAACTCACCAAAAAAAGGATGGAAAGTACCATCGCTGTCATCATTAGTTTCTTATGTACTGCATACTGTTTATTCTTTACGGTCACCAGCGCTGCTACTAACAATATAGCCACACAGGAGTTGATGATGGCATTGGCGAGGGCGAAAAGATGAACATCAAATCCCAGGGCCACATCCAGTTTTATCCTGCTTAATAAAACGACAGCGGAAAAAACGATCACGGAGAACGCAATGATCAGGACATTCGCTTTTTTATCATTTTTTTTCCAGGCCGGGGCTAACATGTTTTCCTTTTTTTCTGAATATGAATAAAAATACACCGACAGATCCTATCGCCATTAAAAAAACAACGGCGAGCATCTGCAGTTTACCCGCCAGGAAACTCTTTTTCTTTTTATCTTTTTCCAGCGTAAGTAAAATAATATCTTCTGATAACCTTGACATAGAAACAGAATCAAGCCCATGATAATAACCACGAACATAGCGGTTGGTATCTATCAATACAAAATGATCGGTATGAATAAAGCTGGTGTCAATGCCTTTGCCGTCCACTATGCCGATCTTCATTTCATCAATGGCCATATCATAGATATCTTTCTTCGGCCCGGTCAGCAGCCACCACTGATCAGGATTGACCTGGAAACGGTCAGCCCACATTTTCAACCGTTCTACAGAATCTCTTTCCGGATCTATACTCAATGAAATAAGATGGAGAAAATCAGGCGTTTTATCACCCACCCTTCGTGAGTTGGTTACACCATCCTGGAACCGCTTCATACTTTTGGTCAGCGCCGGGCAGATAGTGGGACAATGCGTAAAGAAAAAATCAACCACTATGATCTTACCGTGAATCTCTTTCCAGGAAACTTTCTGACCCAATTGATTGGTCAATGAAAACTCGGGTAAGCGGTGCCAGACCGTGTCGGTGATTTGTTTACCATTCTTAACAGTAGTAACGACTGAGTCCGGCAGGTAATGGCGCGGCATTTGTACAGCGGAGTCACTGGACCGTTTTACAATGAAATAACTTACCAACGGCACCAGTAAAGCCAGTATTAATGCATAAAATGCTGTTCTTTTCACGAGTATTTTTTTTCTGCAACAGCGAAGTTACCGCATGTTAGCTATGCATAAAAAGATAAAAGAGGTAAGGATGTTGTCCTGGTACCTCTTTCTCATTATTCTTTTAATCTCTGCCGGCAGGCAAGTCTTAGCCTATTGTTTTCCCGATTTTTCTTCAGGCGCTTTTTCTTTTTCTGTTGTATGATGTTCTTTGGGCATTGTGGTCTCTTTGAAATACGGATCATAGGTATTTCGCAGGTTTTTATACGAGTTGCCTTCAAAGATAAAAGCGGTAATAAACCATACAAAAAGCAACAAAGGCACTACGATCGTCATGATCATATTCCTGATCTCATCGCCCAGGTGCATGAAAACAGAAACGATATAGTAAGCTTTGGCCAGTGTTAATATACAAACCACCCCTTTGAACATCAGCACCAGCAGGTGACTGGGATTTTCCCCTTTATGTATTGTATAAATGCTCAGCCCTATTGCCAGTTCAATGACAGTAATGACAGATAGCAATATCGTTGTCTTCTTTACCCTTCTTTTAAACTCCGCATCATCTGTATGATGCTGGAAGGTCATTTCCGGCGACATTAAGTTTGATTCGTGACTCATATTTTAATTAATTTCTTTCTTTACTTGGTTAGATGATATTAAATAAGGTAGAAACAAAGGAATACAACTACCCAGACAAGATCAACAAAGTGCCAGTACAACCCGGCTTTTTCTATCATTAAATAATGTCCTTTTTTCTCAAACACCCCCTTTTGCGTCATGATCAGCATCACTATATTAATAAGAACACCTGAGAACACATGGAAGCCGTGAAAGCCGGTGATACCATAAAAATATCCGCCAAATGCTACAGGGCCTTTTTCCCGGACATGCATTTCCGCTACATTAACCATACCTACCAGGCTTTCCTTTGTCATGCCCATCAGTTCTTTCAGTGCATGAGAATGATCATGTTCATGCACAATGGTGGCCAGTGTTTCTATGGATGATTTTTTAAGCCCCTCTGAAACAAGAGCCGGATCAACCAATTGTCCCCATGGATTCACAGTGGTAGTTTGTCCTACCATTTGTATCTGCCCATCTATTAATGCTGCGTGTTCACCTGTAATAAGGTGATGCCATTCCCATGCCTGGCAACCAAGGAAAGCGAGACCGCCAACAATCGTCCAGGCTAACCATTTTATTACCCCTTTTTTATCTCCCTTGTGTCCCGCATGAACTCCCAGCACCATCGTCACAGAACTGATGATCAATATGAACGTCATTACACTCACAAACGCCAATGGCAAGTTTGCATGACCCGCACCGGGAAATGCATTGAACACCACGTTGGGATCAGGCCAGAAGTTCTGGCTGAAACGGATCGTTCCGTAAGAGATCAGGAATGCACCGAATGTAAACGCATCACTCATCAGGAAATACCACATCATCAGTTTTCCATATTCCAGGTTGAAGGGACTTTTACCGCCACTCCACCATTTTGTTTGATGCGTTGTTGCTGTTGTCGCCATGTTTATAAAATTCCAAATTAAAAAATTCCAAATCCCAATTAAAAACTCACGCTACCCGATCACAATAAAAAATACCAGCAGGTAGATCCATAATATGTCAACAAAATGCCAGTAAGTTGCCATCACTTCTACCGGCACTGAACTATACAATTTTGTTTTTCCAAAGAACGCTTTCAGTAACATTACCAGTAAAGTAATTATCCCGCCTATTACATGCAGGGCATGTAAACCAAATATCACATACAGGAACTGCCCTGCCCCTGCTGACCCGGTGAACTTTATATTCTGCACCCACAATTCTTTAAATCCAAACCACTGCAGCACTACAAACAACACTCCGAGTACCAGAGTCAGACCGATCAGCGACCGGTATTGACTCATTTCCCTTTGTTTGAAAGAACGTATTGCCATCTGTACCGTTATACTGCTTATTATTATAGCCGCAGTTGAGTACCAAAAGATTGTTGGCATATCTATATTCTTCCAGCCTGTCAAATTGCTTTTAACGATAAAAGCGCTTGTCAATCCCGCAAACATCATCAATATGCTTGCAATAGCTACCCACAGGGTGAACTTATGTGGATGTATTTTTTTTCTCTGTTGATTGCTCACTGCCTCTATTGTCATAAAATCACAAATAATAAAATTCCAAATTCCAGCTCCGGTTAACCTTTATCGTCTTTCAGCCTATTCAGCATGGCCGAAAATATTTTTCTTAACTGACCAGCCTCATCTATCAGAATTGTTCTTTCTGTTTCCATTTCTTTATTTCCAAACAGCTCTATCAATCCTAAAAAATGCATACATTCTTTGGATTCCTTCCTGCTTATTTTAATTCTATATTTCAAATCACCCGGCCCAACATTCTCATTAGCCTCAATATAATTTGCCTCAACAGATCCGCTTGCTCTTATCAATTGTTTTGCATCTTCGATATTACCGGTATCCAGCTTCAATTTTCTGCAAAACTGTCTTATCCTTTTACCAAACTCATGACATCTTTCTTCCAACGGATGCTCAAACATGGAATTTGGAATTTTTTAATTTGGTATTTCACCCCGTTTTGCTCATCAATAACGCCAGCAATACCACCGGCAGGTATATATAACTTCCAAACATCACCTTTCTCGCCGCAGGCACTTCCATCGTCTGGTACAATTTTACACTCCGCATGATCATAAAGGCATTGGCCAGCACTATTAATACCAATCCTGTTATCCCTGCTATACTTTCATATTCACACATTCCTGTGTAATAAGGTACCAGCGTCACCGGCAGCAACAACAATGAATAGATCACTGTCTGAAATGCCGTAAACTTTGTTGGCCCCTTATCCGCAGGCAGCAACTTAAAGCCAACTCTTGTATAATCAGCATGTGCTATCCAGGCAATAGCCCAGAA
>JAATGJ010000050.1 GCA_015654695.1 Chitinophagales bacterium
CACTTGCGTCAACTTTTTGCCTGGCTTCCACTCTCTCTGTTACAGCATTTGCGGTAATCTTTATCCCAGATATACCTTCACCTGGTTCATGGAGGGGTGACAATTGACAATCAAGATAAAATTTCTTTACACCATCATTTCCCTGTATATAAACAGGGGATTCCATTTCTTTATACAGTTTACCCGTGAGAAATACTTCTTGCAGCAGTTTAGCCTGGTTTTGTTCTTTTAATTCAGGAAACACATCCAGTATTTTTTTGCCAACAACTTCGCTTTCTTTCTTACGCCATATTTTTGCCATCATTACCGGGTTGGCCATTTCTATAATATGATCCCGCCCCCTTAAAATCGTTTTGGCCACAGGCGACTGCATCTCCATATTACGAGACCTGTTTTCACTTTCTTCCACTTTTTGTCTTGCTTCCACTCTCTCTGTTACATCATTTGCTGTAATCATTATTCCCGAAATACCTTCACCTGGTTCATGGAGGGGTGAATATTGAAAATCAAGATAAAATTTCTTTACACCATCATTTCCCTGTATATAAACAACAGATTCCATTTCTTTATACAGTTTGCCCGAGGTAAATACCTGTTGCAGCAGTTCAGCCTGGTTTTGTTCTTTTAATTCAGGAAATACATCCAGTATTTTTTTGCCAATAACTTCGCTTTCTTTCTTACGCCATATTTTTTCCATCATTACCGGGTTGGCCATTTCTATAATATGATCCCGCCCCCTTAAAATCGTCTTGGCCACAGGCGACTGCATCACCATATTACGAAACCTGTTTTCACTTTCCTGCAGTAAATGTTTTGCCTTTACCGAGGTGCTAACATCAGTAGCTACGACTATAATTCTTGAAAGATCACCGTCTGCTTCCTTTAATGGATGACAAACAAAATTAAAATACACTGTTTCATTTTTACCATACCTGTCAATTGTTACAGGAAATTCAAAACCATAATAGGGGACGCCGGTTTTTAAAATACCTGTAAGCAACGGTTCAACGGTTTCTTTTATTTCAGGCATTGACTCAAATAAAGCTTTTCCCACAAAATCAGTTTCTTTTTTGTCAACGATTTTAAGCAGCGCTTCATTTGCCATTTCTGTTTTAAAATCGGCTCCCATAAGAATTGTAATACCCATGGGCGCCTGCGCCAGGATGTTACGAAAACGGAGCTCGCTTGCTATTAAAGCCATTTCAGCTTTTTTTCTTTCTGAAATATCTCGTGCAACAGCAAAAAGGTGAGGCTTGCCATCAAGCATAAGGCCTACCATGTTTATACCAACGGGATAATGCGTACCATTTTTACGTTTATGTGCGGTTTCAAAAAAAGGTATGTCTTCTTTTTGTGATTGGCTAAAAACTGCATTAAAGACTTCAGCATTGTAGTTCTCATCTACATCCTGCACTCGGATAAGTTTTGCTTCTTCTTCCGTATAGCCCCATTTTTCAAGGGCAAGTTTATTGAGGTAGGCAAAGGAGCCATCTTCCCGTATGAGGATAAAAGGATCGCTGGCATTATCAGCCATGAACTTAAACCGTTTTGTTTCTTCTTCAGCCTGTTTGCGTTCTGTAATGTCAATACAGGAACTGATATGACCGGCATAAGATCCGTCGGGATGCAGGCGCACAGGCACTTTTGCGAATAACCAGTTATAACTGCCGTCTTTATTTAATATGCGGAATTCACCGCTATAGGATTCTTTCTTTTCAAAAGCGTGTAAAAACTTATTTAGAAAGGAATCATGATCTTCCGGGTGAAGTAAATCGGCCCAGCCAAATTGCAATAGTTCTTCGACAGGACGACCAGTAAGGAGAGACCAGGCGTTATTAAAATAGACTGCGTTGCCTGTTTCATCATTTACTCCAATTAAAATATCTGCCGACTCGGCCATGGTACGGAATTTTTCCTCGCTTTCTTCAATTATTCGCCTTGTGAGCACATGTTCGGTAACGTCCTGGAGTGTCCCGTTGAAACGGTATGCGACCTTTTCATCATTGAACCATGCTTTTCCTTTAGCCTGTACAATTATTTGTTTTTTAGTTACCGGGTTTATAATGCTGTATTCAACTTCGTAATTACCTCCTGAGGAATAATCCAATGCTTTTTGAATAGCTTCAACAATTCGTTGCCGGTCTTTTTCAGCAATTGTATTAATAGCGTGAGGAAGTTCTATATCAGTTCCAGGGGGTAAACCAAACCATTCTTTCAAACGGTGGTTGCAAACAAACTTATTGGTAACGGGGTTATAATCCCAGGTTCCTAATTCGGCGGCTTCAATAGCAAACTCCAGTTGACCTTTGCTTTCCTCCAGTTTTTTATAGATAAGTACCTTATCTGTTGTTTCGTTGCAGGTAACAAAAACCCCTGCAGGCCTGCCTGATTCATCATTGACGGGACTATAGCTGAATGTCCAGTACACATCCTCCATTTTGCCGTTTCGGTAAATGGGAATAAGCTGGTCCTCGCTCCATGTGGCCTCACCACCAGCTAGTACCTGGTCTATAAGAGGTTTAATGACCGGCCATATTTCCTGCCAGTAATCTTCTCCGCGGCTGCCTAAAATGTTTGGATGTTTGCCCTCTTTTCCAAGACTAGGACGATAAGCATCATTATAAAAGCATACCAGTTCCGGGCCCCAGAATAAGAACATAGGGAACTTTGAATTAAGTATAATGCTGAGTGTGGTCCTTAAACTTTGCGGCCATTTATCAGGTGTGCCCACTACTGTTTGGCTCCAGTCTTTTGCACGAATAAGAGCACCCATTTCTCCGCCACCCGAAAGAAACTGATCCCCGGGAAAGATTGATTTTTTACTATGCATAGCTTGCGACTGTAATAAATCTATTATTATACGAAAAGCCTTATTATGTGTTTTTAAGAATAATTAATTAATCGAATCCGCCTTTAGCTTTTTATGAAGATACTGAAAGACACACTAACAGGGCCGGTCATACATTGAGATATTGATCTTTTGGTACAGCAAAGTGGTAATACCAAAATTATCCATTAATAATTTCACCACCATTAGGATGTAAAAATTGACCGGTCATATAGCTGCTGTCTTCACAGGACAGGAATAAATAAGATGGGGCTACTTCCGCTGGTTCACCGGGTCTTCGCATGGGAGCGTTTGCCCCATGTTTTCTTATTCTTTTTTTATCAAAGCTCGAAACTATCAGCGGTGTCCAAATAGGTCCTGGTGCCACACCATTTACACGGATACCCTTTGATACCAGGCTGGAAGAAAGACTCCGGGTAAAGGATACGATGGCTCCTTTTGTAGCCGAATAGTCAATTAAAGATTCACTGCCACGGTAGGCGGTAACAGAAGAAGTATTCACGATACAGGATCCTTTTTTCATGAAAGGAAGGGCGAATTTTGTAATATAAAACATGGAGTAAATATTGACATCGAAAGTGCGTTTCATATTTTTAATACTCAGTTTTTCCATATTATTCGCTTCGTAATGGATAGCTGCATTATTTATTAATATATTGATGTGCCCGAATCGTTTCACTGTTTTAGCAACAACTTTTTTGCAGGTAGATTCTTTGCTTATATCCCCGGGAATAAGCAGGCATTCTCTTCCATACTTATGCCGGATAATGGCTTGTGTATCCTTTGCATCAGCATGTTCTTTCCAATAGGAGATGGCGATATCCGCACCTTCTTTGGCAAACAGTATGGCCACGGCTTTACCTATTCCACTATCCCCGCCGGTAATCAACGCAATTTTATTTTTTATTTTAGGAGTGGAAGCTGTTGTGGCCGTATTGCTTACCGGCTTATCTTTCATGCTTTTTTCACTTCCTGGTCTTTTTTGCGGAGTCGCTGTTTTCATGCGATAGTGTTAGAAGGATTGATGAACTTATCTGTATTAATAAGAACGGAAGAAAATTTTATGCCATTTGTTTTCACGATAAACCTTTTTTTCTGCAGAAGATCAGGAAGTAGTATAGCATGACAGGATAAAAATAAAAGAGCTGAATCTGATGATTCAGCTCGTCATAAGGCAGGTTTAATAAGCTAACGATTCAAAATAGGGTTCAGGAAGTAATTTAAGTTTTGATTTATACATTAACCTCAAAAAATCATACCACGCATCTATTCCGGGAATATTGGTTTGAATTAAATAAATTCTGAAATATGCCGCGGGTAAAATTATATGCGTTCAGAAGAATTATTATTTATGAAAAGAACTGACCGGATGTAAATTATCAGTGATAAAAAGAGTAATATATGTACAGTCATCTGCAGCTTAAGCACTAAAAACCCGATTATCCACAATACCATAAGTACAAGACTTAAATAAAATAACGTGTTTTTCATAGTATAGTTCTTATTTGAAAGGAATTTAGTAAACCGGAATTTTGAATCTTACACATCTGTGGGACCAACCTTTTTTCCAAAGATCAAGGAAAGCAGGAAAAGTACAAGAAACAGGAAAAAAAGAATTTTAGCAATCGAGGCGGCCCCGGCTGCAATACCTCCAAAGCCAAAAATTCCCGCAATGATGGCAATAATGAGGAAAGTAAGTGTCCAGCGTAACATAATAGTTGATTTAAATTTTGAGTTATACCTTTTATAAATAAAATGTATGCCACAATTATAAATGAGACGTATTTTTTTGCTTTACGCCTGAGTGAGTAATTTTTTTCTCACTATCTGTGATACGCATACAGGAGATGGAGGAAAAGCCCCACAAACCTATTTGATGTCAGAACTCCTGTAAGATGGAGGCAGCTACTTCAGGAAATACGTACCAGGACCCGATGAAGATCGGCGGGGTCTTTAAGAGTGTATAAACTTACTCAAGCCGGTATTTTTTTCTACTATTGGCATGAAAACTGATTATGCTCCCAAATAAAAATGTTATCATGAAACAAATTCTGATTATTGATGACGATTCAGATATGTGTAAACTGCTGGGTAATTTTTTACAGCGTAAAGGATTTGATGCAGTGACATCCCAGACGGGGCATAAAGGAATAGAAAAATTCAAAGAGAACTTTTTTGATGTTGTTCTTTGCGATTTTCGGTTGGGCGATATGGATGGAAGAAAGGTTTTGCAGGAAATTAAAGCTATTAAGCCCGGGGTTGTTTTCATTTTTATAACTGGCTATTCTGATTTAAGAATGGCCGTGGAGGTGATTAAAAACGGGGCTTTTGATTATATTACCAAACCTTTAATTCCGGAAGAAGTCATTAATGTAATTAACAGCGGCCTTGCAGAATTAAATGCTTCCAATGAACACGGTAGTGCCACAAATTCAACCGTTGAAAGCCCGGCTAAAAAATATTATATTACAGATAATGAAGAATTTTTTGTTGGTACTGCGCCGCAAACAATTGAATTGTATAAGCAAGTTGAATTGGTGGCGCCTACCAATTACAGTATCATTTTGTATGGTGAAAGCGGTACCGGTAAAGAAGTAATGGCAAA
>JAATGJ010000173.1 GCA_015654695.1 Chitinophagales bacterium
AAAAGAAAAAAGAAATATACCGCTCGATGGAGTGACGACTTATATTGACGATCTGCTGAAGGATATACAACAGAATATGTATAACAAAGCGAAACTCTATCGTGATGAACATATCACGCCTGCCAATAGCTGGGATGAATTTGAAAAACTGCTGGATGAAAAAGGCGGATTCATTTCAGCACACTGGGATGGCACTGCGGAAACAGAAGAAGCGATCAAAGACAAAACAAAAGCAACTATACGCTGCATACCGCTGGATAACAAACAGGAAGAAGGCAAATGTATCCTCACCGGGAAACCATCCGTGCAGCGGGTCTTATTTGCAAGAGCGTATTAAATATACAATATGGAAAATGAGCCATCATCTTCCCTTTTTGGATTAAGCATTGATGACCAAAGTTCAACTACTCTCCGTACCGCTTCTCAGTGGGGAAGGGTTCTTTCTGTACTGGGATTTATCCTTGGCATATCCATACTCATACTCGGCTTTGTAATGTACAGCAAGCTGATGGTTTCTTACCAGGGAACATACCGTGGCTCCGGGGCTGTACAAACAGCCGCGACCCGCTACCTTATACTATGTATTGTAATAGCGGGTGTATTTATCACGGGAGCTATATTCACCCTTAACTTTTCTAACAGGGTAGCCATCGCTTTAAATACCAGTGACCAATATTCGCTTAACAGCGGGTTGATCGCTATAAAAAGCGGCATTATTTTCTGGGCAGTTATATTTATTATTTTTATTCTCCTGGTACTGCTGGCTTTTATCGGCATAGCTTTCGTATGATTATCATTCCCTGTTTAGCTTCGGGGATTTAACTTTATTGGCAATAAACAAAAGAGCCTTATATTTAATTACACAAAACAAATTTTTTATGGAACAAATACAACCTGGCAACACCTCTTTATTCCAGCTGAATCTTGATGCAAATAATTCTTATACGTTGCGAAGCGCAGCGTCATGGGCTAAAGTATTGGGTATTATCGGCATTATTTTCGGGATATTATTCGTTGGTATCGGTTTATTAGTACAGAATGCAGTAAATAAATCTCCTGGTCAATTTGAGGAATTGGGATACAGGAGTAATACAGGTGTTATGGAAAATATGGGTACCGCAGGCATGGTGGTTTACTTATGCATGGGAGTTATTACCATCATAGGTTCCATTTTCGCATTTAATTTCGGCGGGAAAATAGCTACCGCCCTCAGGACAAATGATCAAAATACATTAAGGACGGCTTTTGGTGCACTGAGAAATTATTTTGCCTATTGGGGAGTTTTAATGATCATCGGTTTACTATTAATGATCATTGGGATTGCTGCAGGCACCATGCAGAAAATGTAAAATGCATAATAGCATTTAAATAAACGCTCTGGCTGGGGAAGGTTTTTATTTTACAGAAAGATAATTATAGTCCTTCAGCAATACTTCTAAAAAATCAAAAGGCGACATCTGAGAGTCGATCTTGAGGTGCGCCTTTATTTTTTCACTGGCGGTAGCGGCCATATTGAAATCACCTTTCTTTTTCGCTGTTTCCAGTATGCTTTTAATAGCATTAATATCTTTATCGCTCAGTTGCATGATCTGGGGAAAAGCGGGTGTGTAGCTATCCGCCACTTCCTGGAATACCGTTTCTTCTATGCTGGTTCGTGTATTCGTTCTTATCAGGATAGTATGTGCCAGTATATCACCAATGCGTTGCCCTTTTTTAGACGATACTACCAATATAATATCCGTGATCAGGAAACCCAATGCTGCCAGTACGAGCAGGGTAGTTTCAATGTTCCGTAAAGCATAAGGGTTAAGAAGCAATAAAAACAGAATAAGTACAATCCACAGATCGGATACACGCAACAGCCAGCGTATCATGAACTGGCCAATACTGGCCCGTCCCCCATTTTCATGCACTACCCTCATCCCCATTATCTTTTTACCAACACTTTGCCCGTTCATGGTGATCTCAAGTAATATATGGTACAGCATAATGGGCAGTGTAAGTAATAAACCTGCAGCCCATAGGTTATGCTGTGTATCTTCCGAGAATGTATTGCTGTTTCGTTCAAACGAATTGTATATCTGCTCAGCTATCTTTAAATAGAAAAACTGGATCAGCATGTCAATAAACAAAGCTATGAGCCTCCTGTAAAATTCCGGGATCTCAAATTCTACTTCAATATTGAAACTGGTAGGTACCTTTATTACACCCATGTACTCGGTTCAGGGGGGTTAAAGCGTTACGTGTATAAAATTCATAACTTCGGTCATCCTGCTTGTAAATCTAAAATCCCCGGCTGATTGCAAAAAATATATTTTTAAGCCATCCGGACTGTTACATTCTGGAATCTGAATTTTTCCAGTATTTTACAAACGAAAACTACTCACCATTGAGAGAAGCCTTATTCATAAAAAAGAACCGCGACCGCTGGCTAAAGAACCAGGCCATGCCGGCTGATGATGCTGATGAAATGGCAAAAGATTTTACCCAGCTGGTTGACGACCTGGCTTATTCCAAAACTTTTTATCCTTCCAGTAAGGTAACACAGTTCATCAACAGTGAAGCTTCAAAGATCTATCTTGATATTTACAAGAACAGGAAAGAAGAATCCAACGGGCTGGTCACTTTCTGGAAGTATGACCTGCCACTGACCATACGCAAGCACCATGGCGTTATATTATTCTCCTTCATTGTCTTTGTTATTTTTTTTGCGGTGGGTTTTTTTGTTTCCATGCAGGATGAAACCATGGCCCGCAGTTTTTTTGGAGACGGATACGTTGACAAAACACAGGAAAATATTAATAAAGGCAACCCCTTTGGTATTTATGAATCGGGTAATCCAATATTGAGCTGGCTTGGAATAATGATCAATAATATCAAAGTATCGCTGCGTTTTTTTGTTGGCGGTATTTTTTGCGGTATCCCTGCATTGTACTGGCTTGGAGAAACAGCCGTGATGGTGGGAATATTCGATCATTTTTTTGCAGCCAAAGGCCTGGGCATTGAATTCTTTTTGGTAGTATTTGTTCATGGCACCCTGGAACTGACAGCTATCATTATCGCCGGGGCCGCAGGACTTGTATTAGGAAAAAGCTTTTTATTCCCCGGTACTATTAAACGGATGGATGCGTTTAAAAAAGGAGCGAAGGATGGAGTGAAAATGGTCGTCGGGCTGATGCCTGTATTTGCACTGGCTGCTTTCTTTGAAGGGCTGATCACAAGATTGTATAATGATCTGTCAATACTTACCACCATCATCACTTCATTATCCGTTCTTTTCGTAATATGGTATTTTATTGTTTACCCCATACGGCTTTCAAAAAAACTGGCTTTACAACTTAACGAGGAGGAAGTATAAGTGAGTATGTTTCCTGCACATCATAAAATAAAAAAATCAGGGTTACTGATTGCATTGATCTTTCCGTCGGTATTTCTTCATGCCCAGAATGAAGATCCACCGGACAGCACCAGGTTGCTCAGCGAAGATCTGGACAGGGTAATCGACACCGTAGTAGTACCAGACCCGGAAGATATAACAGGCGAAGATGATGATGAAACTGACGGAACAACCACCAATATTTATTTTTTACAAAAAGGATCGCAGGCAAACGGTGGGGGACCTGATTCAATTCAATGGAGACAATTTCCTGACAGCTCATTAAAAAAACTGCAAAAGGATGAGAATTTCTGGTATGTGAATTATCCATTTGAAAAAAAGGAAGAAGAAGCCGAAATAGATACCGGCACGCCATTTATGGAGACTCCCCTCTTTCAAACGATCTTATGGCTTGTCATCATCGGCGGTTTTGCCACTTTTGTGATCATCTATCTCGCCAATAGTAATGTTGGTTTATTCCGCAAGAAGAACAATGTTGTAAAAACTGATGAAGCGATGGAGGCGGAGACGGATAATATTTTTGAAATCAATTACCAGAAAGAAATTGACAGGGCAGTAAGCAAAGGCAATTACCGGTTTGCTGTCAGGCTCATGTTCCTGCAGTTGTTAAAAAACCTTTCTGATAAACAGGTCATTCAATACAGACAGGACAGTACCAATTTTGACTACCTGTTGCAGTTGCACCCAACCAGGCATTACCAGGATTTCTTCCGGCTTACCCGCAATTATGAATACAGTTGGTATGGCCAGTTTGATATTGACCCGGATACATTCTCGCTGATCAGGAAAGATTTTGAAAATTTTGATTACAAGCTGAACCATCGTTGAAAAAAATAATACCATATATACTTATCGGCATCATACTGGCTGCGGCAGTTTTTTTGATCTTTACCGGCAAGCAGGAAAAAAAACGTGTGCTGGATGAACGGATATCCTTCCGGAAAAAAGATAAGATACCTTATGGCACTTACGTGGCCTATGAAGCGCTGCGATCCATTTTTCCCGCAGCGTCTGTTTCAACAAATAGCCAGGGACCGGGGTACTGGGATTCGTTATCTGTATATGATGGTGACCAGGCTTTACTGATTATTTCACCGGTGTTTTATCCTGATGAGTTTGAAATGAAAAAGATCATCCGTTTCGTGGAAAATGGAAATGATGTTTTTATAAGCGCCGCTATTCTTTCCGAAGATGTAAAAAGCATTATGAGCTTTGGTATCAGTTATGTGGACGCGTATGATCTTTATACGCCAAAGCCTGCCGGAGAAGATTCGCTCAGGGTTACATTAGCCAAACCTCCTTTCCCTGCTGCCAAAACATATAAATATCCCGGCAAAAGACTGGATACTTATTTTTTCAGAATGGATACCTCTGTCACTACCGTACTGGGAACGGGACGTATCGCTGATACAAATTATGTTCATTTAAAAGCGGGCAAAGGAAATCTTTACCTCCACCTCGCTCCTATGGCTTTCAGTAATTATTTTTTACTGCAGGATAAGAACATGAAATATTATGAAGATGTACTGTCCGTCATTTCTCCAAAAACAAAAAAGATAGTGTGGGATGAGTATTACCTGGATAAAAGATATGATAGCGGTTCGCGTCCAGATAATGAAAGAAATGGATGGCTGAAAGCATTGTTCAGCTACCCGGAACTGAAATGGGGATTGCTGACTGCCATCTTTACCCTTTTGTTATATGTGTTACTGGAAATGCGCCGGAAGCAACGGCCTATCCCGGTAATAACAAAACCCCGAAACGATTCAATGGATTTTGTAAAGACAATCGGAAGGATGTATTTTGATAAAGGTGATCATAAGAATCTTTGCCATAAAATGTCAGCCTATTTCCTGGAGCATGTGCGTAACAGGTATAAACTCGCGACCGGTGAAATGAATGAAGCGTTTATAAAAACCCTGCAGTTTAAATCAGGTGTTGATGAAACGGAAATAAGAAGCATTGTTCTTTTCATCAGGGATATGGAGCATGCTGCCGGCATCAGTGATCATCAATTGGCGTATTTTCATAAACAATTAGAATCTTTTTATAGTAAAACATGACCTCACCCCCAACCCCTCTCCACATGGAGAGGGGAGAAGGACAAATGGAATATATAAACATGGAAGAACAAATATTTCAACAACGAACTGACCTGACCGCATTGAGTGATGCCGTAATGTCTATCCGTAACGAGATCAAAAAAGTGATCGTTGGCCAGGATGAAATGGTAAAATTGATCATCGCTGCATTACTCGCAGACGGGCATGTATTGATAGAAGGCGTACCCGGCGTAGCCAAAACATTAACGGCAAAACTGGTAGCCCGCTGTCTTGATACCGGTTTTTCCCGTGTGCAGTTTACACCTGACCTGATGCCATCGGATGTACTGGGTACGCCTGTATTCAATCCAAGAGAAGCTGTATTTGATTTTAAGAAAGGTCCCGTATTCAGCAATATTGTATTGGTGGATGAGATCAACCGTGCACCGGCAAAAACGCAATCGGCTTTACTGGAAATAATGGAAGAGCGGCAAGCCTCTGTAGATGGCAGAACATACCTGATGGCAGCGCCATTCATGGTATTGGCGACGCAGAATCCCGTAGAGCAGGAAGGAACATATCGTTTGCCGGAAGCGCAGTTAGACCGTTTTCTTTTTAAGATCGTAGTTCCCTATCCCGCTGAATCGGAAGAATTGGCTATCCTCACAAAGTTTCACCACATGGGAAATACATCCGTAAATGATGTAGTAAACCCTGTAATGAACGGAGAGCAAATTAATAGCCTGAAGCAACAGGTAAAAAATGTGTTGATGGAAGAAAAGCTGCTGCAATTCATTGCAAAACTGATACACCAGACAAGAAATCATAAATCCATTTATCTCGGGGCTTCGCCAAGGGCCTCACTCGCCATCATGAATGCGGCTAAAGCTATCGCAGCCATGCAGGGACGTGATTTCACCACACCGGATGATATCCGTGAAGTAGTGATACCTGTTCTCCGGCATCGTATTATACTCGCTCCCGATAAAGAGATGGAAGGAATTACAGAAGCCGAAGTGATCAGGCAGATTATACAGGGGATGGATGTGCCGAGGTAGTGAGTGCATAAGAAAGTTGCCGGTTACGCGTTACCGGTAACCAGTAACGGGAAACTGGTAACATGTGATAAACAAACAATTGATTAAGTCATTTTATCTAAACAAAATCGTTTACTACATCGCCGGTTCCGCGGCGGTGGTTTTTGTATTGAGTTATTTCTTCCCGGTATTATTTCGTGTGGGGGGATTAATATTGTTGTTGCTGGCCGTGGCGGTAGTGATAGATGCATTACTGGTCTATGGAAAGAGAGAAGGTTTCTTTGCAAAAAGAATAACTACGGACAGGTTCAGCATTGGTGATGATAATAAAGTGTTGCTGACATTGGAGAACAAATATCCTTTTCCGGTGAATGCAAGTATCATTGATGAAATACCGGTTCAGTTCCAGGACAGGAAATGGCTGAAAAAAGTAAGGATCGCTGGTAATGAGAAACATGATCTTGAATATTTGCTGAAACCCACTACACGGGGTGAATATGTTTTTGATAATATTAATGTATATGTACGCGGACCATTGCAACTCGTCATGCGGCGATATACTTTTCCTGAACAGGAAGTAATTAAAGTATATCCCTCGTATGTGCAGATGCGTCGCTACCAATTACTCGCTGTCAGCAACCGGCTGCAGGAAGCAGGGGTAAAGCGGGTAAGAAGACTGGGACATAGTATGGAGTTTGAGCAAATCAAAGAATATGTTCGCGGCGATGACTACCGCACCATCAACTGGAAAGCGACTGCACGCAAAGATGCACTGATGGTAAATAACTATACGGACGAACGCAGCCAGCAGATCTATTGCCTGATCAATAAAGGCAGGGTAATGAAAATGCCTTTTGGCGGTATGACTTTGCTTGATCATGCGATCAATGCATCACTGGTTTTATCCAATGTAGCATTGGTAAAGCAGGACAAGGCCGGGCTGATCACCTTTGCAGAAAACCTTGACACATTCGTGATGGCGGATAAGAAGCCAACCCAAATGAATACCGTGCTGGAAACATTGTACAAACAGCAAACCCGTTTTCTTGAACCGGATTTTGAAAAATTATTTTCTGTTATCCGAAACCGGATTACCAACCGCAGCCTGCTTATTTTATTTACCAACTTTGAATCACTGGAAAGTTTGCAACGCGAAATGCCTGCATTGAAAAAGATTGCGCATTATCATTTGCTGCTCATCGTATTTTTTGAAAACACAGAACTGAAATCCCTTGTTGATAAAAAAGCAGGCAGCCTGGAAGAAATATATATTAAAACCATCGCTGAAAAATTTGCGTATGAAAAAAGGCTGATGGTAAAAGAGCTGCATAAGAACGGAATTCTTTCTATTCTCACCGCACCGGAAAACCTGACGGTGAACACCGTGAATAAATACCTTGAGTTGAAGACGAGAATGTCAATCTGAGTTATGAAGTCAGAAGTCGGAGGTCAGAAAATACTGCCCGTATTTGGAGGTGAATAAACCGATAACATTTCGGCCTGTATTCTTTTATTTCAATTGAAGTATTTTATTTCTCTCCTTTAGGGGTGGGGGGTACATTTGCAGCATGAATAGTTTTGAAGAAGGAAGGGTATTGCTTATTGATAAGCCTTTGCGCCGTACCTCTTTTGATCTGATCCGGGAGATCCGTACCATTATC
>JAATGJ010000181.1 GCA_015654695.1 Chitinophagales bacterium
AATAATCACTTTATCATCTTCATTACTCTGTAATAATTTCTTCTTCAGCGATTTTACATTTTCCATCGTCACCTCTTCATTAAAGAGGAGATCAACCTGGATATTGGCCCCGTATTTTTCTTTTAATTTCTCAGACAGGTCGCGAATATCCTTTTCACAATATTGAAGGTTATGTGAAGTATCCGCAAAGCGATTGATACCCAGCCCGATAAAATACACTTTCTCTGTTTTAAGCTGAGAGGGGTTATATTTTACGATTAGCGGTGACCGGTAACTTTCCACACCATTGTTATTTATTACGGATGTTTCAATGCGGTTTATACCTTGCGATAAGGTGATCTCAACACCAGTATTCAGTTTATTGGATTTTGCCTCTTTGATACTTTTCCCGTTCCGGCCAAACACCGGCACTTCATTTACCCATATATTGTAACGGTTGAGATTAGTTTTACTATCGCTTGCAGTAATGACCAGGGTTAGTTTACCTGTTTTTTGGTCGTAATCTATTTTATCCCGGTTGCCAAAATCGGCTTCGGGTACGTTATACTCATCTTTGAACTGCAAAGTATCTATATCCAGTTTTTTAATTCTTTTCTGGTAGGCGTTACAGTAAGCTTCGATAAGCGCAGGGTCTGCTTTCCCAATAGCTTTGAGCACTATGTCAGGCCTGTTGTATTTAATATCGAACTGTTCAAAAGGAAGTACTTCGAGGTTGCGGGTGTAGCTAAGCGCCCTGGCGCCATTACGGGAAGTCATATAATACCCGCTTTTCAAAAGTATGATCCAGTCAGTTGAATCAATATTGATAAGTGAAATCGTATCCCTGGTTTTCCGGTTGATCAATAAGGTTACAGGACCATTATACGAACTGGCTGTTGCCATTTTATACAGGTAACTATTAGGATCGTTGAAGTCTTTCATTTTCTCAGCATCTTCTTTTGAAAGATTTTCCTGGCTTGCTTTGATCATTGACGGCATCATCTTAGCGCTTTCCTTGTTGGCAGACTCCATTTGCTGATTCATGACCTGGTAATTGTTATCAGCAGATGTTGTTGTGTGTTTTTCCGAATACGGGCCAGCTACTTCAAAACGGGCGCCACCGCGGACCAGGTCCCAGTTCAATAAAAAGCCATTATATGCTTTTGCTGAATAATCTATCTTCATATCGCGCATGCGCTGGGTAAGAATTTTCTCCTTTTCAGCTTTTGTTAGTGTTTTGTTTTGCGCTTTTGCTTCCTGTTCTATGACTTGTTCCATTCCCTCTTTTACCATTTTACTCATGTCCGGAGCCCCGTTATAATTTACATATACTGTATTGTCGTTTTCTTTAAACCCTGCATAACTCGCAATAGCTGTTCTTCCCTGGAATTGATTGAGACTTTCGCCTGCTAAAGAAATTTTTATGAGGCTCTTACTATTGTTAACTATGAAATAATCGGATTGTGGCGACAAGTAAGAATTGGCTCCTAAATAATGTTTAGGGAGCGCCAAAGACAAAACCCGTTGAAATGTACTGGTGTTCCAGGCCTCAATATATCGCTCGGTTGACGAGCGGCTATTAACATACACCAGGTTACCATCCCGGGAAAATCCAAAATTATTCAGGAATTGGCCTCTTAACGATAAACGGGCAACAGGATCTTTATTATCAATATGCCAGACAAGAATTGCCTTCATAACAGAATCGGCAGCAAAAAGACCTTTGGCGGGTGAGGTTTCCAATATTGTAACCGACCGGCCGGTTTTGAATTCCTTTGTTGATTTGATTTTTCTCTTTTCATTGAACTGGCTGATAAATTCGCGAATGTCCCAGGCCGCTATTTTAGGATCGCTGGGTTCGTAAACATTCGCTTTTTCGTATTCTCCAAGGATATATTCGGTATTGTTATAATAAAGTGATCTTATACTCTTTGGAACTTTTTTGAGGGAGGAAACCGGTTTAAGTGTTTTGAAATCTACCAGCGTGATATTCCTGTTAAACATACCAGCTTCTGAAACATCGCCCATCAATGCTGCCGCTACTTCCCTGCTGTATTCCTGCATTTTTTTGGGATCTCTTAAATCAGCGTCTGTATATTTTTTCTTTATCTCTTCCGCCTTCTTTAAGTATTCATCGGCTAATCGCTCCGCGTTTTTATCACTGGTGGCATCATCAACCATTTTATTATAGGCATTGGGGTCGGAATAATCTATTTTGGGCATAAGACTTTTACTATCTTTTGTGAGGCTATCCGAATAATCAGGAACCAATAAATATCCCGGATCGTGCAGAAACCGGAGCCCGGCCGATGCAGAAAAAGGTAATTTCTGTACTAGCTTTCCTGTTTTAATATCCCATTTTTGTAAGACGGGTTTTTGTGTTTTCAAATAAATGGCGTCAGATTGCCCCACCAGGGTAATCAACTGGGAATCGTCAGGTGTAAAAAGAACCTGCAGTACGGGACCATCTGTATGTGTACGGCGGATAAGATACCCGGTTTTGGTATCCCAGAGAATGAAACTATTATCCGAAGATCCGGTAGCCATTAACCTGCCGTCTTTTGAAAACTCCACGGAAAAAATTGTTTGCTGATGACCCAGGGGCAAAGTGAGCAGGGGCTTTTGGTTTTGAGTTTGCCCGCTTTGAGCGACTAATACAAAAATTAAGAGGCTAATGATTTTTTTGCATTTCTTCTGGTGGGCCAAATAATGAAACATATCAGCAGGTGTTAAATAATAAAATGCTTATCCAATAAAATTGTTATGCCTATGTGGTGATTGATTCAGGCAAACATTTCTTACAATTAGTAATAGCAGCAACGATAAAAAATCATCAATAAAAATTATAAGGCTATTTTTTTAGGGCTATTAATAATTCATTCGCTTGCTTAGTATAAAGTACGGACTTGTTGTTGTTAGCCAGCCTTGTAAAATCAATTTCAGCTTTTTTTATATTTCCTGATTTAAGATATGTTAACCCCCGATACCATTGCGCCTTAACCAGAAGCGTCTCATTCTTTGTACTATCCACTACCCATTCCAGGTTCTCAATGGCTTGTTTGTTGTTATTGGTTTCAATAAAAGCCAGGCCCTTATAGTAATGGCCCAGTTCTTTTATGGTTTGTACCTCACCTTCCTTACCCCTCGCAACAGGAGGGTCACTTAGGTCTGTATTTGTTATCGAACTGTAATGATCATCATTATAATCCGCAAGCTGATTTCGCAGATACTGTGGTACTTCTTCCGGCTGCGGCGCTTCATCTTTCTTATAATATTTTTTTACTACTGAAGCATAATTGATCTCCCTTCTGTCCGGTATCACCTTTTCATGATGTTGAGTAGTATCATTGGGATCTTTAATAATTATCTTTTGTTTCTTATGCAAGCTATCGTCATCCACTGCAACCGGGTCAACATGCCGGG
>JAATGJ010000153.1 GCA_015654695.1 Chitinophagales bacterium
ATCCTTGAATTAAAAAATACCATCAATACGATGGTGGATCAGTTAAATTCTTTTTCCGCTGAAGTAACCCGTGTAGCAAGAGAAGTAGGTAGTGAAGGAAAACTTGGCGGACAAGCAACGGTGAAAGGAATTGGTGGTGTATGGAAAGACCTTACCGATTCAGTAAACCAGATGGGATCCAACCTGACAGCCCAGGTACGTAACATTGCTGAAGTAACTACTGCGGTGGCAAAAGGAGATCTGTCCAGGAAAATTACAGTGGATGTAAAAGGAGAGATTTTGGATTTAAAGAATACCGTGAATACGATGGTTGACCAGTTGAACTCTTTTGCATCAGAAGTAACCCGTGTGGCGCTTGAAGTAGGAACAGAAGGTAAACTCGGCGGACAAGCGAAAGTGCAGGATGTAGGCGGCACCTGGAAAGACTTAACCGAATCAGTAAACCAGATGGCATCTAATCTTACAGCACAGGTGCGGAACATCGCTGATGTAACAACAGCCGTAGCTAATGGTGACCTCTCTAAAAAAATTACGGCAACCGTTTCAGGAGAAATCCTTGAATTAAAAAATACCATCAATACGATGGTGGACCAGTTGAATTCATTTGCGTCGGAAGTAACCCGTGTGGCGCTTGAAGTAGGAACAGAAGGTAAACTAGGCGGCCAGGCGAAAGTGCAGGGCGTGGGTGGAACCTGGAAAGACTTGACCGATTCGGTGAACCAGATGGGATCCAACCTCACCGCACAAGTACGTAATATCGCCGATGTAACAACGGCTGTTGCAAAAGGTGATCTGTCAAAAAAGATGACCGTGGATGTGAAGGGAGAAATTCTTGAATTGAAAAACACCATTAATACATTGGTGGATCAGTTAAATTCATTTGGCTCAGAAGTATTTCGTGTGGCAAGAGAAGTAGGTTCGGAAGGTAAATTGGGCGGTCAGGCTGATGTACCTGGCGTGGAAGGACTCTGGAAAGATTTAACGGATTCTGTAAATAAAATGGCATCAAACCTTACTTCACAGGTAAGAAATATTGCAGAGGTTACAACCGCCGTAGCCAATGGTGACCTGTCAAGAAAGATCGAGGTGGATGTGAAGGGAGAAATCCTTGAATTAAAAAATACCATTAATACGATGGTGGAGCAGCTTCGCTCCTTTGCATCGGAAGTAACCCGTGTGGCAAGAGAAGTAGGGACGGATGGTAAACTCGGCGGGCAGGCAAATGTACCCGGGGTGGGAGGTACCTGGAAAGATTTGACTGACTCAGTGAACCAAATGGCCGGTAACCTGACAGCCCAGGTGCGTAATATCGCCGATGTTGCGATCGCGGTGGCTAATGGTGACATGTCAAGAAAAATTACCGTTGACGTTCGCGGCGAAATTTTGCAGTTGAAAGAAACATTGAACACCATGGTGGACCAGCTTCGTGCTTTCGCATCTGAAGTAACCCGTGTAGCAAGAGAAGTAGGTACTGACGGTAAGCTGGGTGGACAGGCATTCGTTCCGGGGGTAGCTGGTACATGGAAAGATTTGACTGATTCAGTAAATCAAATGACAGGTAATCTTACATCACAGGTGCGCAATATCGCTGAAGTAACAAAAGCGGTTGCATCCGGCGACTTAAATAAAAAAGTAACCATTGACGTAAAAGGTGAAATATTTGATTTGAAAAACACCATCAATACGATGGTGGACCAGTTGAACTCTTTTGCATTTGAAGTAACCCGTGTGGCAAGAGAAGTAGGGACGGATGGTAAACTCGGTGGACAAGCTGAAGTGCAGGGTGTGGCAGGTACGTGGAAAGATCTGACTGACTCTGTGAATATGATGGCATCTAATCTTACCAACCAGGTTCGTGGTATTGCCAAAGTGGTAACAGCCGTTGCCACGGGTAACCTGAAACAAAAGTTATCTATTGTTTCCCGTGGTGAAGTAGCGCAGTTGATTGATACTATTAATGAAATGACAGATACATTGGCATTGTTTGCCGACCAGGTAACCAATGTGGCCCGTGAAGTAGGGGTAGAAGGAAGATTGGGAGGACAGGCATCTGTACCGGGCGCATCAGGAATCTGGAAGAATTTGACGGAGAATGTTAATCAGTTAGCAGAAAACCTGACAACACAGGTGCGAAATATTGCTGATGTGGCTTCCGCGGTAACAAAGGGTGATCTTACCCAAATGATCCGTGTAGAAGCAAAAGGCGAAGTGGAGGAATTAAAAGATACCATCAACCAGATGATTGCCAACCTGAAGCAAACCACCTTGCGTAACCAGGAACAGGACTGGCTGAAATCAAACCTTGCTAAGTTCACACAGATGTTGCAGGGTCAGAAAGATCTTAATACCGTGACACGCCGTATCCTCTCTGAACTGGCACAGGTAGTGAATGCACAAAAAGGAATGTTCTATATTTTGGAGCAGGACGAAAGTTTAAAAAACCCCAAACTAAAACTATTTGCAGCGTATGCATTTGGTGAAGAAGTGAAAACATCCAAAGAGTTTGCATTAGGTGAAGGCCTGGTAGGCCAGTGCGCTTTAGAAAAAGAACGTATTCTTTTGACAAATGTCCCCAAAAATTATATCAAGATAGGATCAGGTCTTGGCAAGGCCTCGCCCGTTAACCTCGTCGTATTACCGGTTCTTTTCGAAAAAGAAATTAAGGCCGTTATTGAACTGGCCTCTTTTGATACATTTACCGAGACCCACCTTGATGTGCTGAACCAGTTAACAGAAAGTATCGGTATCGTATTAAATACAATTGAGGCTAATACAAGAACTGAAAGCCTGCTGGTGCAATCGCAATCACTCGCAGATGAGCTGGGAAGAACCAACGAAGAACTGCAGGACAAAGCCCACCTGCTTGCCAAACAAAAAGAAGAAGTGGAAGATAAAAACAGGGAAGTGGAAGAAGCCCGGTTATCATTAGAAGAAAAGGCAGAACAGTTGCAGCTTACATCAAAATATAAATCTGAATTCCTGGCTAACATGTCGCATGAATTACGGACTCCTTTGAATTCCTTACTGATCCTGGCGCAACAATTATATGAGAATCATGATGGCAATCTGAATGATAAACAGGTAAGTTATGCGAAGACCATTCATAGTTGCGGTGATGACCTGATACAATTGATCAATGATATTCTTGATCTTTCAAAGATCGAATCCGGTTATATATCTACTGATTTTGTCAAATTGCAATTCCGCGAGATTACTACGTTTGTGGAAACTACATTCAAACATATTTCCGAAAATAAAAGCCTCCGTTTTAGCATTGACCTGGATGAAAAATTACCGGCAAGTCTTGAAACCGATGCGCAGCGGCTTAACCAGATACTTAAAAATCTTCTTTCCAATGCCTTTAAATTTACGGAAAAGGGCGAAGTTAAATTAAGGATATATGAAGCAAATCATAACTGGAAACAAAGCAACTCTAATTTGGATCATGCACAACGTGTAGTTGCTTTCGAGATAAAAGATACCGGTATCGGTATTTCAAAAGACAAGCAGAATATCATTTTTGAAGCCTTTCAGCAGGCGGAAGGCTCTACAAGCCGTAAATATGGCGGTACCGGGCTGGGGCTTTCTATCAGCAGGGGCCTGGCAGACCTGCTGGGTGGATCCATTGAACTGACTAGTGATGCGGGACAAGGCAGCATCTTTACCTTATTCCTGCCGATAGATTATAATCCTGCAATAGGAAAAAGAGAGAAACAGAGCACACTGAAAGTAAGTGAGTATAAATTGGTAGAAAGCAACAATCCTGATGCGGTATTTCAATCTGTTCCTACTATCAAGGTAAACGAGACGAAAGATCTCGACGCATTGAATGAGATCATCAATGAATTAGGCGATGACAGAAATGTTGTTGTAAGCGGCGATAAAGTGGTGCTGGTAATTGAAGATGATATCCGGTTTGCAAAAATAATGATAGAAAAGACCCACGAGATGGGTGTAAAAGCAGTAGTAGCAACCCATTTTGGAGATGTGTTTGATCTCGTTAATAAATACAACCCTATCGCGGTGACGCTGGATGTAAAGCTACCGGACGCAAGCGGGTGGCGGATACTGGACCTGTTTAAAAATGACATTAATTTCCGGCATATTCCCATCCACCTTATTTCCGGGGAAGAGAACCGTTTACTGGCTATGCAGCGCGGGGCGAGAAGCTTTCAATTGAAGCCATTAAGAACAGCAGCGTTGAATGATTTATTTACTGATATTATTCAGTATAATGAACGTAATAAAAGAAAATTGCTGGTAGTAGAAGATAATGAACTGGATTCATCACAGGTAGCCAGGATATTGGATAACGGGGACGCCATGAGCATTGAGATCGTTGATACCGGCAAAAAGGCTTTAGAACTTATTAAAGAGAACGAGTATGATTGCATTATAGTGGATTATATGCTTCCGGATATCGGCGGGCTGGAACTGGTAACTGAAATAAGCAATATCAAGAAAATTCAGATGACGCCGGTGTTAGTTTATTCTGCAAGAGATTTTTCATCCAAAGAAAGAACACAATTGAAACAGTATGCTAACAGGATATTGTTAAAGGATATAACTTCTCTTGATCTTTTACTGGAAGAGGTTATAATGCTGCTTCATATTAATCATAAGAATCTTTTACCGGAAAAAAGGAAGCTGATTGAAAACCTCCGTTCGAAGAATGATATACTCACCAGCAAAAAAGTGCTGGTAGTGGACGACGATGTTCGCAACTTGTTTGCACTGACCACTGCTTTCGAACGGTACAGTATTCAGACGATAACAGCCGAAAGCGGGCAGGAAGCCATGGATATCCTGGTAGATAACAAGGATATTGATATGGTACTCATGGATATTATGATGCCTGAAATGGATGGGTATGAAACCACTCAGAAAATACGCAGGGAGCATAAGAACACAAGCCTTCCTATTATCGCGGTCACCGCGAAGGCGATGAAAGGCGACCGGGAAAAATGTATTGAAGCAGGCGCTTCTGACTATATAACCAAACCTGTAAAAATTGACCAGTTGCTTTCGCTGATGAGAGTATGGTTGTATAAATAATAAGTAGCCATGGAAGGTGTCAATGGTCATGACCTGTCTCGTAAGTCCGATATAAAAATTCTTGTTGTGGATGACAGGGAAGATAACCTGTTTTCTATAGAAGCCATCCTGGAAGCGGATAACTATGCCATCGTTAAAGCGAATTCGGGGCGGGCGGCTTTAAAGATATTATTAAACCAGCAGGATTTTTCACTTATCCTCATGGATGTGCAGATGCCGGATCTAAACGGGTTTGAAACAGCTACTATTATTTATGAACGGGATAAGCTGAAAAACATTCCTATCATTTTTATTACCGCTCACGATTACAACGAGGATTATGTTTTTAAGGGGTATAAGATGGGAGGTGTTGATTATATTTATAAACCCATCAATCCGCAGTTATTAAAGGTCAAGGTAAGCGTGTTTGTAGAGTTGTACCGGAAAAATCACCAATTAATACAACATGAAAAAAAATTGGTGGCCGTCAACCGCTCATTACAGAAAGAAATAGAAGAAAGAAAGGCTTCGGAAGCGAAAGTAAAATTATTGAATACACAATTAGTGGAAAATAACGCGGACCTGAAAGCTGTAAATGAAGAGCTGGACCGTTTCGCTTATGTAGCTTCTCATGACCTGCAGGAGCCCCTCAGGAAGATCATGGTATTCAGCGATAAGATATTGATGAGACAAAATAGTGATGAGGAAACTGAAAAATACTTTAAAAAAATAATCAGTTCATCTGAGAGAATGCAGTCCCTGATCAACGATCTCCTTAGTTTTTCAAGGCATTCAACAAGTCCTTCGGATTTCAAAGAAACGGATCTCAATCTTATCATACGGGATGCTATTACAGAATTGGAAATAGAAATTGAAGAAACTCATGCCGACTTGCACCTGTCCGACCTGCCTGTGGTGCATGTAATACCGAGCCTTATGAGACAATTGTTCTATAATTTATTAAGCAATGCGATCAAATTCCGGAGAAAAGGGGTTAACCCGGTTATACATGTTACTGTCGAAACAGCACGGGCGAAAGAGTTTAGTTTTCTGAGAAACAAGACTGAGGGTAAACACTTTTACAAAATCACGGTTTCCGACAATGGTATCGGTTTTGCCCCGAAGTATGCAGAGGATATCTTCGTTGTGTTTAAAAGATTACACAGTTATCATGAATTTGAAGGTACGGGCGTCGGCTTATCCATTTGTAAAAAAATTATTGAAAAGCATCATGGCTTTATTAAGGCTCAGAGCCTTCCTGGTGAGGGTGCCTCTTTTATTATTGGGTTACCCGATAACAAAATTGAATAGAGAGGCAGCTGTCTTTAATGCCAGGTGCGAAAGGTAATGCCTTCACTTGTTATAAACCAGGGAATTTGATTTATTTACTACAGAGCTTTTACCTCATCTTTCTCTATGACTTTATAGCCGGTCTATCGGTTGTTATACACATGAACCCATGGAGGGAGTTTTTCATAACTCATATTTAATTAACTTAGCTATTCTTATTATCATCATTTTATAAAACGAACATTGCAATATGAAATTTTCATTGTTTACAGTAACCTATGCAGGATTGTTTTACGAAGGCAAGCCATTAACAGTAGAGCAGCAAATACATAAAGCCAGGCAACTGGGATTTGATGGTCTTGCCATTGAAACAAAAAGACCGGTTGCTTCCCCACTTGATCTTTCAAAAGCTGACAGGACACGCATCAAAGCGGTGGCCGCTAACGAAGGCATTGAGCTGGTTGCCATTGAAAGCCTGAGCAATTTCTGCGGTAACCTGATGGAAGAACGGGAAAATAATTTAGCCATGATGCGGTATGTGCTGGAACTGGCGCAGGATCTTGGTGTAAACATGGTAAAGATATTTGCTGCATGGCCCGGGATCATTAATGATGATATGCCTGCCATGTACGGGCCTTACGATCGTGGCAATTATTTCAAACCTTTGTTTGCCGCAGATCTCAAACTATGGCACCGTGCCATAGAAGGTATTCGTGAAGTGGCTGATTGGGCCGCTGATATGGGCATCACACTGGTACTGCAAAATCACGGGCCTGTGCTTACGCCGGGCTATGAAGATGTACTTGCCATGACAAAAGAAGCTGATCGTTCTAATCTTAAGATATGTCTCGATGTGCCGATGTTCTTCGATCGCCAGCGTACTGAATATGTTCGCGAAGCGGTGGAGAAATGCAGTGAGTATATCCGGTACACACACTATGGTGCATGGAATTTCAGTGAGTCGGAAAATGGGGAAGTGATACTTGACCCTGCTCCCGGTCATGGCGGTAAGATCAACTACGAGACATTTATAGAAGCGCTGCACCAGCATGGCTATGATGGATACCTCACTTCAGAATATTGCCTGCCTGTTTTACGCGACCATAAACTATGCGGTATAGAAGATATTGACGAAGCAACCCGCAGGGGATTGCGTTTTATGAAACAACTGGTACAACGTGTTACTGCTGAAAAAAAACCGGTAACGTCAAAAGCAGCGCTTGCCTGAATATAATATTATTTACCTGATGATACATGGAACGGACATGCCCATAGCCTATGCGTAGCTTTATGAAACCGCGCCTTATGGCCATGATGTTCCTGCAATTTTTCATCTGGGGTTCATGGTATGCCACCGGCGGTAATTACATGAAAAGCCATGGCATGACGGACGTTATCTATCTCGTTTATCTTGCCAGTCCCATCGGTTCCATCGTTTCTCCTTTTTTCCTTGGCATGGTCGCCGATCGTTTTTTTCCCGTTCAGAAAGTAATGGGTGTAATGCATATCCTCAGCGGTATTTTCGTTTGTGCCGCACCACTAGCCGGTAATAATTCACCGTTGCTGTTTCTTGTTCTTATGTTGTTACACATGCTTTGCTACATGCCGACTGTTGGTTTGGCAACAGCAACTGCATTTCATCTTATCGGCGATAAAGAAAAGGAATTTCCACTGGTAAGGGTTTTCGGAACTTTTGGATGGATTGCCGCTGGTATTATTGTAAGTTATTTATTACATGCTGATGCGACTCCCCTTCCTATGTATGTAGCTGGCGCCGCAAGCTTGCTGATGGGCCTTTATAGTTTCACATTGCCGCATATACCACCACGGGGTGCAGGCAAAAAAGTTTCTTTTCGTGATATCATCGGGTTAGATGTATTGAAAAAATTCACTTCAAAGCCATTCATTATTTTTATTCTTGGCCTGTTGCTCATCAGCATACCTTTTGCAAGTTATTTTGCGTATGTGCCCATCTTTCTCAAATCAGCCGGCATTTCCGACCCTGCATTTAAAATGACTTTCGGGCAAATGTCTGAAGTGTTTTTTCTCCTGCTCATGCCCTGGTTCTTTAAACGGTTTGGCATCAAATGGGTATTGATCATGGGCCTTCTTGCATGGGTGATCCGTTACGGTCTTTTTGCTATCGCGGCTCCCAATGCGGTAGCCTGGATGATGATCACCGGTATACTGATGCATGGAGCCTGTTACGATTTTGTGTACGTGGCCTCGCAGGTATATATTGATAAAAATGTTGCACCGCAGTTTCGTGCACAGGCACAGGGTTTTTTTGTGCTGGTCTCTTATGGTGTTGGACAGGGCCTGGGTACATTAGCCGCGGGTTTTATATTCAACAGCATCATGAGTGGTGATAATGCTACGGCCGCACAATGGCAAACTTTCTGGTTCATCCCGCTTTTATTTGCAGTAGTTGTTACGCTGATGTTCGCATTTGGGTTTAAGGAGAAAGTGGAGGTAAGTAAAGAAGAAGTAATAATTGACGATTAGGGGTAGAAATTTTAATAGGAGGAAATTGGGTCATTCAATAACTGGTATCAATTATTGTGAGTTTATATAAATAATTCACAGGATCATCACATCCATTAAATATGCAAAAAAAATTATTTACTGTTGTAAGCGCCTTCTTTTTTTTATCGGCAGTTGTTGCACAACCCCGGTTTCATGCATTGGCGCTGTTTGAAAACGGCGGGCACCATCTTGAATTCACTAACGCTGCACAACCCTGGCTCAACAAACTGGCGGCTGACAGCAATTTTACTATTGACTATATACAAAAAACCGATTCTATTAATGAATCCTTCCTGGCGAAGTACCAACTGTTTATCCAGCTTGATTATCCCCCGTATGGCTGGACGGTTGCGGCTATAGCTGCTTTTGAAGATTATATCAAAAAAGGTAAAGGTGGGTGGATCGGCCTGCATCATGCCACACTACTGGGCGAATTTGACGGGTACCCTATGTCGCAATGGTTCTCTGATTTTATGGGCGGTATAAAATTCAGTAATTATATCCCCACTTTCGCCGCGGCGCAGGTTAATGTAGAAGACGCAAAACATCCCTGCATGAAAAACCTGCCGCAGCAGTTTACCATTATGAAAGAAGAGTGGTACACCTACGATAAAAGCCCCCGTAACAATGTGCATGTGCTGGCGACCGTAAATGAATCATCCTATGTTCCGGCCTCCACTATAAAAATGGGCGATCACCCGGTGGTATGGACCAATGAACATTTCCAGGCACGTAATATCTATATTTTTATGGGCCACGGTCCCGACCTTTTGGAAAATACATTTTATACCACTTTACTTACCAATGCTATTTTCTGGGCGGCGGGAAAAGAATGATTTGATTACCGGTTGAGTTTTTTTAAATACATTCAGGTTTGAAAAATTTTATACCAATGAAACAGGCCAGGTTTTGTTTTTACTTATGCGCTTTACTGTTAATGACAGCTTCAGCATTGTACGGGCAGTCGTACCCAAGATTTAAAGTGCTGGCTTTTTACAGCCGGACAGTTGAAAAAGCTCATGTTGATTTTGCCGATGATGCCATACAGTTTTTCAAAGAATTAACAGTGGGTAATGGTTTTGTATTTGATACTACCAGTAATATGGAAGATCTCAATGATGCAAAAATCAAGGATTACCAGTTATTAATGATGATCAATGATTTCCCGCACAACCAGGCGCAGCGTGATGCCTTTGAAAAGTATATGGAAAATGGCGGAGGCTGGCTGGGGTTTCATGTAGCGGGTTACAATGATAAAACTACCAACTGGCCATGGTTCGTTAATTTTTTAGGAGGAGCGGTATTTTATAAAAACAACTGGCCACCCCTGCCTGCCAAACTCACCCTTGATGACACATTGCACAGCATTACAAAAGGATTACCTCACACATTTATTTCACCTGTCGGTGAGTGGTACCAGTGGAAACCAAGTCCCAGGGAGAATAAAAAAGTGAAAGTGTTACTGAGTTTATCGCCGGAGAATTTTCCCATGGGCATTAAGCATATCATTAAGGAAGGAGATATGCCGGTAGTGTGGACGAATACTGATTACCGCATGATCTACCTGAACATGGGGCATGGACCGCATATATTGACGGATGCCACGCAAAACAAACTCATTATCGCCGCCTTTCGCTGGGTAATCACTTCGGATAAAAAAGGAAACGTTATTGATCGCTGATCATTTATGTTTTTCGTGCATTTATATTTTTTCTTTTTATGTTGCATTTGTTACGGATACAAATGGGTTTTATAATACTTATCCCAATTAGACATCAAAAAAATATCTTTCAACGCTGAACTAATCGCAAAATCTTTTACCACAATAGGCACATAGAACTCTATCCACGCCTTTGGCGGGACAAGTTGTGAAAACCTATGTGCCTATGTTTCAAAATAAAAGTTTTAATCACCTTAAAGTACGCCCTTTAGTATCGTTTAAATGTCCAATTAGTATTACAAGCCCAGCCATTCCCAGCCCTTGCTCCACTCGTCGGTAATGAGACCGTCTTTGATGCGGAAGAAATGCATGGTCTCACCGCTGAGTATTTTCCTGGTGGACGCCATGGTTACTTTCCATGTTTCTCTCGAAGCAACTATATCTCCGTCGGCAAGAATCTCTTCTACATTTATCTCTACGTAGGAAAACATACCCAGGAACTCCGTGACTGCTTTTTTAAAACCTTCCCTGCCTTGCTGCTGACCTTCCAATGCACCATGATCAAATATATTGGTTGCGAAGAATGTATCAACGAGGGTATAGTTTTGCTTACTTACCATTTCGGTAAAGACAGTCTTTACCAGTTCTTTGTTTTTTTCTGTTGTGCTGGTGGCAATGACATTGGTAGTATGAGTTTGCTCTTGTTTGGATGTGCAGGCGCCGGATAAAATAAGCAGGAAGACAGCAGGTATTAGTTTCATTGCAGGTGGTTTTTGGTGAATGAAAAGGATTTATTTATTGAATATAATCAAAGTTATTAATTCAGCGATGAGTGTACATACTGACGCTTCTTTGCCGGTGTCCGGGGCCAGCAGAATCTGGTATCTTAACAAAACTGCCAGCCCGGCCTGGCGGGGATAAAATTATTTATTCAAACATTACCGGCAATCGGGTGATGCTTCTTGTCAATAAAAAACCCCGCTATTCAGCGGGGTTTAATTTTGTTATTTGCTTTGTGTAGTTTATAGTACAAGTAAATTTTGTGATACGGTATTAACTATTACATTATTGTCAGAAGTAACAACACGGTATTCAATGGTTCCGCCGGTAGTATTTAATTTATCCCGGAAAGAATAAACAGAATACTTTTCACCCATCAGGATAGCGACGGTTTTAAACTCACCATCATCAGTTCTTTTCTGAATTTCGTATACCGTTGTAGTAGTTTCAACGGTAAGAGCCGACC
>JAATGJ010000074.1 GCA_015654695.1 Chitinophagales bacterium
CGGATATAGTCGAGTAAAGATGTTTTACCATGGTCAACGTGACCCATGATGGTAACGATGGGAGAGCGTGATTTCAATTCATCCTCGCTATCTTCATCGTCATCATCTTCTTCCATCTCCATCTGCTTTTCCATATCAATGAACTCTACATCAAAGCCAAACTCGCTGGCTACCAGCTCTATCACTTCTGCGTCCAGTCGCTGGTTGATAGATACCATGATGCCGAGTCCCATACATTTACTGATAACTTCCGCAAAACTTACATTCATCAGGTTGGCCAGTTCACTCACGCTGATAAATTCTGTTACATGAAGTTTGTTATCCTCTGTAGCATCCCCGGCAGTTTCTGCGGCGCCATGTCTTTTTTCACGACGGATCTTGGCTTTTAAGCTTTTACCTCTTCCACCCGCACCGGCCAAACGGGCCTGTGTTTCTCTTATCTTTTCCTGTATCTCTTTTTCATCTATCAGCTTGTCTTCGCGACGCCCGGTACCGGTACCCCTGTTGCTTCGCCCGGTTCCTGCACCCGCACCACCCCTGTTTGGCTGATTGCCGCCACGGTTAAAACCACCGCCACCTGTCCCTGTACCTTGTCCCGGGGGTCTTCTGTCCCTGTTTTGATTAGGGTCGGGCCTAACCTCTTTTTTCTCAATAGGAATACGTTTCCTTTTTCGTTTCTCGTCTTTTTTGGGTCTTGTATCATTATCAACTGGTAATGATATTTTGCCCAGTATCTTCGGTCCTTCTATCTTATCCGCTTTAATATTTTCAATAAGACCAGTGCCTTCGGTTTCAGCTTCTTCTTCAGCTACTGCTTCTGTTGCTGGTTGTTCTTCAATTACCGGCGCCACCGTTTCTTCCTCTTTTTTTGTTTTTTTCCCGCCTTCGGAACGGGCAGGCTTTTTTGTTTCGGCAGGCTTTTCTTCTTTGGCTACTGGCGCTGCTTCTGCCTGGTCAGCCTTTTTCTTTATTACTTTTTTGGGCCGTGTAGATGAATCAATGGTGGAAAGGTCAATCTTGTCAAGTACCTTGGGTTTCTCGATCTCAGGAGCTTCTATTTTGACAATAGCCGCTTCTTCTTCTTTCTTTACCGGTTCTTCTTTTATAACTTTTACGGGTTCCGCTACCGGCTCTTCTTTTTTAGGAGCTGCTTTTTTCTCATCTTTCTTAAAGTTGATCTCCTCATCCTCTTTTTTCTTTTTGGCTTCTGCCTGCGCTCCTTTGGGAAGGTCAACCTGGTCACTTTTCATCTTAGCGGCCTTATCACCCTGGAATTCCAATTGAAGGGAACGATACATTTCCTCCGTCAGTTTGGACGTAGCTTTCAGATCATCCTTCGGAAATCCTTTCGCAATCAGGAAATCAATAAGGGTATCCTGACCAACGTTGAATTCCTTGGCCGCACCTAATAATCTTGGAAGTTTTAATTCTGCCATTCATTTATTTTATTAGTCAATTGTGAGTAGTGAATGGTGAGTTGGGAGTTTGTTTACTCACCTTTCACCATTGACCCTTCACTTATTTATTCTTTTTGAAATTCTTCCTGCAACACTTTTCTTACATCAGCAATTGTTTCTTTTTCCAGGTCAGTTCTGCGTTCAAGCTCTTCTGCGCTCAATGCCAGTACACTTCTTCCTGTATCACAACCCACACGCTTCAATTCATCAATAACCCACGCTTCTATTTCATCGCTGAATTCTTCCAGGTCAACATCAAACTCGGCTACCTCATCCTCTGCATCACGGTAAACATCTAATTCATATCCTGTCAATTCACAGGCCAGTTTAATATTTACACCCCGGCGGCCAATGGCTAATGAAACCTGGTCAGGCTTCAGGTACACACTTGCATGCTTGCCTTCATTGTCCAGTTCCATGCTGGTGATCTTTGCAGGCGTTAATGAGCGCTGAATTAATAATTGTGTATTGCTGGTCCAGTTGATGACATCAATATTTTCATTCTTCAGCTCCCGTACGATACCATGAATACGGCTGCCTTTCATACCTACGCAGGCGCCAACAGGATCAATACGGTCATCATACGATTCTACGGCAACTTTAGCCCTTTCTCCCGGATCGCGGACTATCTTTTTAATTACAATTAATCCGTCAAATATTTCCGGTACTTCTATCTCCAGCAACTTTGCCAGGAATTCGGGAGCGGTGCGGGAAAGGATGATAACCGGGCTGTTATTTTTCATATCCACTTTCTTTACAATGGCGCGGATATTTTCACCTTTTTTAAAATAATCCTGTGGTATCTGTTCGCTCTTGGGTAATATCAATTCATTGCCTTCCTCATCCAGCAACAAGATTTCTTTTTTCCAAACCTGGTACACCTCTGCGCTGATGATCTCATTGATCCTGTCGCCATATTTTTTTGCCAATACATTTTTCTTCAGATCGCTGATGCGGCTTGCCAGCGTTTGTTTAGCGGCAAGGATAGCGCGACGGCCAAAATCATACAAATCTATTTCCTGGTATAATTCTTCTCCCACTTCAAAGTCAGGTTCAATTTTAGTGGCATCGGAATAGCCTATCTGCGCCAAGGGATCCTCTACCTGTCCATCTTCTACGATCATGCGGCGACGGATAATTTCCAAATCCCCTTTTTCTGCATTTACAATGACATCAAAATTTTCATCACTGCCATATTTTTTGCGCAGTAATGTTTTGAACACATCTTCTACCACTTTCATCATAGTAGGGCGGTCAATGTTTTCCGCGTCTTTAAATTCCTGGAATGCCTCAATAAGATTAATACTTGCCATAACACTCTTGTTTAGCGGGCTGCGAGCTATTGGCTGCGAGCTGCGAGACCAGCTCGTCACTCATAGCTCATGGCTCAAAGCTGTTAAAATTTAATTTGAATGATTGTTGTTTTTATGTTATCAAATGAAATGATATGCTTTATCACTTCTTTCTTTTTGTTCTTTCCTTTTTCTTCTTCTACTACGATCTCAGACTCTGTCGCACTTACCAGCTTTCCTTCGATTTTGATGCCATCATTTTGTACTACTTCTGCATAGCGGCCAATATTTTTCAGGTATTGGCGATGTAGTTTCAGTGGCTCATCCAGCCCCGGTGACGATATCTCCAGCGAAAAATCCCCACCCGGGAAAAAACTGGTTTCTTCAAGATCCCTGTACAACTTCCTGTTATATTGTACCAGTTTATCAATACTCACACCACTGTCCGCATCCACGAAAACCTTTACATTATTGGTAGGCTTGATCCTGATCTCTACCAGGAAAACCCCCGGCTCACCATTTATCAGCGCCTCCATCTTTTTCTCCAATGCCTGTATCTGATCTTCAATGTTCATACTAGATAAAAGAAGAAGGGAACGACTTCGTTCCCTTCTGTTACCTTTTCCGGCACAAATGTAGGGTAAAAGAGGTATTCATTCCAAAAACTAAATTACCGGGGCGCCTGTTATTGCTTTAACTAAGCTTTTTATCACTCTAACCCTTCTAAATAAAATCAGGATTGTAGTTTTGTGGTCAATTATGATACGGTATCTGTTATATGCGTTGCTTGCCTGGTTTTTGTATAAGCTGATCTTTGGCTTTATTATGCCTGTTTACAAAACTACCCGGCAAATGAAAAAGAAATTCAGGGAAATGCACGAACAGGCTCAGCAAGAGCAGATGAAACAACAGGGGTTTCACCCGCAGACCGGCGGGCCTCAGCCATCTTCCAAATCTCCGTCGGGAGATTATATTGACTTTGAGGAGGTCAAATAAAACCAGATTTACCTGATTGAATTCAATAAAATAAGAAAGCCACAGTTTTTCTGTGGCTTTAAGTGGACCCTGTAGGGCACGATCCTACGACCCTCCCGACTTAGGTCGGGATGCTCTCCCGCTCTGAGCAGTAGCCACCAGTTGTCGGATCTTAATTTTATTCTTCCAGGCTTTTAATTGTTTTTCTCTTTTTAGTGCAAGGAATTTTTGGGCAAAGGATTCTGTATAACATATTATCCAGTCTTTAGCTTTTGCGGTAAAACCTTTATGATTGGCGAGATGCTTTTTTAATCTTTCATCGGGGTTTTCAGATGAGCCAATATAGAAGGTGTCAAACTCAGCCGAATAAAGTATGTAAACGTAAAAAGGCATTATTAAAATAGAAAAGCCACAGTTTTTCTGTGGCTTAAAGTGGACCCTGTAGGGCACGATCCTACGACCCCCTGATTATGAGTCAGGTGCTCTAACCAGCTGAGCTAAGGGTCCATGCCGCAATTCTGCGACCCTCCCGACATAATCGGGATGCTCTAACCAGCTGAGCTAAGGGTCCTGAACTGCAAAGCAGTAAAAATTTATATAATAAAGAACTATTCCGGTTATTATTACGACCCTCCCGATATAATTGGGATGCTCAAACCAGCTGAGCTAAGGGTCCTGAACTCTTTCAAGCGACTGCAAAAGTAATAAATAAAATTATTGCTCACGTCTTAACCTATCTTTAACCGAAAGAAAAATATATTTGCGATCTTAACCCGAATTATGAAGAAAATTTTTCTGCTCTTTTTAAGCACATTGCTCATTACTTCTATTTTTGCCCAGGACAGTTTAATAGTCCCCCCTATCATAAAGAAACCCATTGATTTATCAGGCCGTGCCAATGATCATTTTCTGTTACAATTAGGTTATACAGGCTGGGCCGGGAGGCCGGATACGATCAGTCCAAGTGGGTTTTCCAAAAGCATTAATGTCTATTTCATGCTTGATTTCCCGTTCAAAACCAATCCTAAGCTGAGTATGGCCTTTGGTCCGGGGATCTCAACAGATAATATTATTTTCAAAAAGACTTTTGTAGGTATAAAAGAGAATAGTACCGTATTCCAGATCAGGGACCAGGCAGACACTAATCATTTTAAAAAAACAAAACTGACAAGTGTTTATGCAGAGGCACCCATTGAATTCCGGTATACGAAAGACCCGTTGAACAGCGGCAAAAGCTTTAAGTTCGCTATTGGAGTAAAAGTGGGTTTCATGCTGAAAGCATATACTAAAAACAAGGACCTGGAAAGTAAAAGCGAAACCACAATCAATTCTTATACCATGAAAGAATCGAGCAAACGCTATTTTAATACAACCAGGCTATCAGCTCACGCAAGAATAGGCGTAGGGCATTTTAGCCTGTACGGAAGCTACCAGATCACCACCTTATTTAAAGATGGAGCCGCGGCAGATATAAGGCCCTATTCGTTCGGCATCACCTTAAGCGGATTGTAATCGCTTATTAAAATAACAGGAAGGATTTCACGGGCCAATTCCGCGAAATCCTTTTTTATTACCTGCACTTTACCTATTTCTGTAAAATCCATGTCTTTTCTGTGATTACCTTTACCGCCCGTTATTAACAGGCGTGTTGTACTGATATGATTGATAAGAAAAATGTAATTGAAAAAGAAGAGAAAGCGGTGCTGGTCGGCCTGATACATAAAGATCAGACTGAACCACAGGCGCAGGAGTATTTAGACGAGCTGGCCTTTCTTGCTGAAACAGCAGGAGCTATCACCGTCAAACGGTTTACACAAAAACTGGAACATCCGCATAGCAAGACCTTTGTAGGCAAGGGAAAGCTGGAAGAGATCAAAAATTATATCCAGGGAAAAGATATTCGTGTAGCGATCTTTGATGATGAACTCAGCGGGGCGCAGATCAATAATATTGAAAAAGTGCTGGATATAAAAACGATTGACCGTTCCGACCTCATTCTTGACATTTTTGCAAGAAGAGCAAAAACCGCACAGGCAAAAGCGCAGGTAGAATTAGCCCAGTACCAGTACATCCTTCCAAGATTGCGGGGTATGTGGAAACACCTTGAGCGCCTGGGTGGTGGTATTGGCACAAGAGGCCCCGGTGAAAGTGAGATCGAAACCGACCGTCGTATTGTAAGGGATAAGATCACTTTATTAAGAAAACGGTTAGCCGAAATAGACAAGCAGGCCTTTACACAAAGAAAAGACCGGGGTGAATTCATCCGGGTAGCATTGGTGGGTTATACCAATGTTGGCAAATCCACTATCATGAATTTACTAAGCAAAAGAGATGTGTTTGCCGAGAATAAATTGTTTGCTACGCTTGATACTACAACGAGTAAAGTAGTTTTTGAAAACACCCCTTTTTTATTAAGCGATACGGTTGGTTTTATCCGCAAGCTGCCGCATCATCTGGTAGAAAGTTTTAAAAGTACCCTGGATGAAGTTCGCGAAGCCGATATATTATTACATGTAGTGGATGTTTCCCATGTTAATTATGAAGAGCAGTTAGGAGTGGTCAATAAAACACTGCAGGAACTGAAAGCATTTGAAAAACCCATTCTTACTATTTTCAATAAAATGGACCTGTACGAAAAGCAAACTTTTGATGAGTGGCTGGAAGAAAGTACAAAGAAAGAAATACTGGAAGACCTGCGCGAACGCTGGAATAGCGAAACAAACGGCAATGCCATTTTTGTTTCTGCCACTGAAAGAAGAAATATTGATGTACTCCGCAATAGTATTTTGGAGAAAGTACGCCAGATGTATAAAGTGCGCTATCCCTATAAAACAGCATTTCTGTATTAGGTTGACCACGAATTGTAGTTGCTGCAGATTAAAATAGTGAATTAATCTTTTAGTTTTTCGTGATACGTCTTTGCAGTAATAATTTTCCCGAAAACATGGCTGAAAAAAAATATACCTGGCATAAGATAGCTGATCATATCAGCGAACTGGGTTTTGCTGATAACAATATTGCTGTAACGGAACTGGCGGGAAAGAAGATATGCATTGGAAAATTTAATGAATCAATTTTCGCCTTCGCCTATAAATGTCCACATGCAGGCGGGGTTCTTGCTGAAGGCTATATTGATGCACTTGGAAATGTTGTATGTCCACTGCACCGCTATAAATACGATATGAAGAATGGGCGTAATGTGAGCGGCGAAGGATACTTTCTAAAAAATTGGCCGGTTGAAATAAGAGAAGATGGGGTATATGCAGGAATGGAAGCCGGTAGCGGTATCTGGAATATTTTCCGATAAAATAGATTGTGAATACCATGTTGAAAAGCTAAAATCCCTATTTTTGCTGCCCCAAAAGGGATTCCTGAACTCAGTAGTGGATTCAGGAAGTTTAAAAATATTCCCCTTTAGCTCAGTTGGTTAGAGCATTCCGATGTAATCGGGAGGGGCGTTGGGTCAGTAAAAAGAAAAATGTTTAAAAAATATTCCCCTTTAGCTCAGTTGGTTAGAGCATCTGACTGTTAATCAGAGGGTCGTTGGTTCAAGTCCAACAGGGGGAGCAGCCACAGTAAAGGGTTTCAAGAGATTGAAGCCTTTTTTAATTTTACCCATTTGCATACAATTTGCATACAAACCGCCTGTATATGGGTGTATAGTTTGCCGTAACTACTTCATATAGAACTACTGTACTTTGCTTAAATAATCCTTAATCGTACGACGGAATTTCCTTACTATTTCATGTACGTCTTTAAGGTTTAAAAGTCCTGCATAATCTTCCGGGATAGCCGCTAATGTTTTTCGGAGCGATCCGGTTTTTATATACAAGTCCCATATCATTTGCTCTAAATCTGCAACGGCATTATTAACCGCCTGGTCATATATGCTTTTACAGGCCGCGCCTATTTGCTCAAAGAATTCTGACCCGTGTTCGTCTTCGCTTTCGGGTGAATTTAGTAATATGTCGTTTGCCTTTTTATCTAACATTTGTTCCTGCTTACGGTAGTCTTTATGAAACTTTGACGTTTTACTCTTGTACTGATTGCAAAGCATACGAATAAAGAAAGGTTTCAGCCCTTGTTTGGGGTTGTAGTAGCTTATCAAACGATCTTCCGGGAACTCTAACATCATTAAAAAACAAGTCTGAAATAAATCATCCGCGTCTTGTTCGCCGCCAATGTTAAGGGCTAACTTTTGGAAGGCCGCTATATTTTCGGTAAACTCATTTATGATTTGGGTACGTGTCATTATAGGATGGGTTTAATTGATGGCCTGTGATACTGTTCCTTTGCTGTACATTCTTTGCGGGGTCGTTTGTTCGTTATCAAATATCTTCCCTATGCTATCCATGATGCCGACCCTTGGTTTAGGTAATGGCAAAGGGGCAAGGAATGGAACATAAATAGCGGTTGGCAGATTTTTTCCTCTTTCGCTTATTCGCTTCATCAATCTTTTTTGTAATCGTTCATACCGTAAGTCTTCCTTTTCACGCTTTGGTATTTGGTCTGTTGTGCAAGGGTCTGCTTTTGATTCCAGCAGGGTAGTAGTTTGTAGGTTCTGTTCTGCTTTTATTACGGCAAACCTTTTCCGCAATCTGTTTAACAGTCGTGTAGTTTTATTAGGGATAACCTGCATAGTAAAGCCAAGTGTATATTGCCTTCAAAGCGTTTCTAAAAAACGGGTCATAATAGTTTACAGGTTATTTACGATCAGCATTACAACGAAAGGACTTTTATAAATTCTACTTTGCAGGTGGATAATTCAAAAGGGTTATAACCTTCAACTTTGTTTAATCTGAAGTGTTGTGATCCTATTTTATAGAGTGCAGCAAAGTCTAACGATTCAATGTCTTCAGGCTTTAAAAGCATTGTGCAAGCAATTAGTTTGCCTTCTTTGTTTACACTTTCTTTTAAGATCGGACCCCAATATTTTGAAAACTGATTTACTGAAGCCGTCGGTAAATCTGAATTAGTGTTACCGAAATTAATATCGAACGTAGGTGTGAAAGGATGGTTTATATGACCACAAAAAGGGTAGTCGGTTACGGTTGAATGTGTCGCGCCGGTACTGGTAAGTAATTCAATGTCGTGTCCGGCAGGTTGTAAGCCGCCCCAAAGTACTATGCGGGAATTAAATTTATCCGTCTTCTTTACTCTGTCTAATCCAACTATTTCAACTTTATAAATAGAAGGACAAAGGACTTGCGAATCGGGGAATCGTTGCATAACGGCGGGGCTGAATAACATTTTTACCTCTTGCTTATTACTAATAATATCAGTATCGCTTATGTATGTAACCTGTCCGTAAATTTCTTTATTCTGTTGTTGGTATAAAGCGTTCCAATGGTCTTTATCTTCTTTCCAGGACACTATGTATTCTTTTGCCGTTAATTGCCCCAAAGGAGTTATTTCTATTTCTTCGTTATGATCCACTTTGTTTGTCCAATCAATCGCAAAAGACTTATCATTATTATAGAATTCAACTTGCGGGGTAAATGTAAATATGGTAGAATCGTCAGGGTCTTGCGTTACGAATAGATTGAACAGTTTTATAAAGTCCTTTATAAATTCCACCTGACTAATGCCGTCCGGTATAGCTTTGTTCATATCGTATATGTCGCCTTCAACTAAATTGTATTCGTTGGGATCGTTCGGGGAAATAGCTTCGATACTTGAACCGTGATAAATGTTTAAGCTATACAATGCGAAAGGGTAATCAGATATAATATAAATCTTGTCACCGGCTAAGTAGTCTTTCTTTATTATTTCCAACCTGCACGAATTACTTGAAAGGCCGAAGTAGCCAAAAACTTCAGAGTAAGAAGCTAAAACAGTTTCTATCCCCGATCTTAACAAACGAATTTCAAAGGATAAGGTATTAGGGTTAGAGCCGAAGGCATAATTATTAATCGTTACGCCGAAGTTTATATTAAACTGGAAGCTTGTTGAAATGTTTGATAGGATAGATAGCTGTGAGTAATCCCCGGAAACGATCATCCCTAACGGGTCGGGGCTGTTATTATCTACTATTCTTATTTTGGAAAATGTGTCTGTATAGGTTCGCGTCGGGACGGTTCCAGTACCATAAAAGAATAACGGCCTGCCGAATATGCCGCCCTTCTGTGGCGTTAACAGCATTGCATCTAATACCGAAGTGTCTGCAAAGTTTAGCAGGTAGCTTGAACTGATTGCGGAAAATATTTTATCTATGTAAACTTTATAATAGAGGCATGGCGACATAGAGCCAAACTTCAGCGTTAACGGTTGTCCCGTCGTACCGTCCGGGTCAACTTCTCCGTAATCAATATAAGGATAGCGAAAAGCCCCGGCCCATAAAGCCTCCCATGTTGCTGTTATGTTCGCCCATGTTATCGCATGATTTAGATCGCTGAAATCTAAGTCCGTCAACTTCGCGTCGCCGATTGCGCCGAACAGATCAAAAAGTTTTCCGAATAAAGAAACTTCGTAAAGAGTTTCGCCGTTCTTCTTTACCACTTTCCAAAGCCTTAGCGTTCCGTCAAATATTTGTATGCCATCAGCTAACATAACTGCTTTAGCCAGCTTCTTTGGTGTATAGTTTACGCCGGTATTAGGTAGCAGCGGATCGCTTGCGCCGTTGTCCGTGTCAATGTCGTATATGTTTCCAAAAAGAAAATCGTTGTGAGACGTTCCGACAATGGTTAATGTCTTAGAGTAATTAACCTGCCGTTTGTCTGGCGTCCGTATGTCAGCAAGGGAGTACGTTATATCCGCTGAAATCTCTTTCGATAACACAACCTTTTTGCCTTCAACGAATAATTCTACCATGATTAAAAGTTTGCGGTTTGTGTAATTGCTCTTTGGCGTTCCTGTTTTTCTTCGCTATTCGTTAACTGTTTAGCTGAATCTATTAATGTTGATCGTACCCCGTGCATAGTTACCCCTGTAGGTAAAGCGGGAGAATCTGATATATGTAGTGCAGGCGGGTTGCCGGTATTATTATCTTCAGCGTTTAATTTAAGATCAATTACTTTAGACATATTGCTTTCGTTGTAGTTTGTGAAATCAAGTGTAATGTCAGAGCAATGTGTTTCTATAAAAGCAGATCATAAGGAGGTAAATAAAAAATGCCCCGACCGTTTAGCCAGGGCATTAACCAACAAGGGAAGAAACTTAGTTAACGTTACTTAAAGTTCTTTTCAGCATAATCTTAATGTCTGCTTTACAAGACCCCGCGTTAACCATTTTCAGAGCCATTGAATTGCTGAATCGTTCAACCCCGATCCTGTGGCAAAGCATAGTCAGTAATACAAACAAGGTGTCTGTCACAGGTACAGTTAAACGTCTTTTGACTTGTGATCCGTTAATAAACGCTGTGGCTTCGTTACTGCCTGTGGCCTTTGCGATAACCATGTTCATCATTCTTTGGGCGGGGATTGTGTTTAGAATTTTCATTGTTTTGTTTTATAGAGTGAAATTATTGTAAGCCTATTCTTTTGATCTTTGTAATGGTGTTAATGTGTACGCCGGTTATCTTAGATATGTCAATGGCCTTGTAACCTTTCTTTAAATATTCTAATGCTTTTTTGTTCTTCTCTTTGCTCAGGAATTTTATTGCATCCTCTTTGCTGCCTTCAACCCTTCCCTTGTAGATGCCTTTCATTTTTGCAATCCTAATACCTTCAACTTGCCTTTCTTTTATTTGGGCTCTTTCCATTTCGCCAACTATTCCTAAAATGGAAATCATCATTTTGGCTATCGGGTTTTCCTTTCCGTTAATATCTAAAGTTGACAAGCCTTGCGAAACAAAATAAATAGTGATTTTCTTTTCAGTAAAGAAGTGGATCGTATTAATAATGTCCCTTAAATCACGGCCTAGCCTATCAATTGTCAGGACCGATAAAGAAAAACTTACTCCTTTTTCAATTAGATTCTTAATTTCCTTGCCGCCAGTCCTCTCAAAGAACGGGACCGCCCCGCTGCACTTATCTTCTATTACCAGGCCGAAACTCTTTTCGTCAATCCTTTGCCGGTCTGTCTTCTGGTCAAGTGTGCTAACTCTACAATAAAGAACCTTCATTATTCATAATTTTAGGTTGGTAGCTATTGAACCCTAAAAATAGGATTAAAGTTTGAATATACAAGCCAAACCAACAAAAAGATTGAAAATAGTTTTCACAACTTAGGGTACACCCTTATTTTATGAATAGGATCGGCGGGTTATGTTGTGTAGGTTTACCCGTTGCCGACCTTCAAACAAACAAATCTGTTACTATGAAAAATTCTATTGCCATTTTTACTGCCTTTCTTTCTTTCAGCTTCTTACCCGTATTCGGGCAAAATGATACAGTCTTAGTAAGCGCAACTTATTGCAAGGATATTAAAACCGAAAAGGACAAATTCAACGGAAAGGTGTCAATGTCATCTCCGATTTTAGAACCAATACACCTTATCAAAGAAACTTCTAAAGGTAAAACGGTTTATTATCTTAGGCTGTCAGTAATAGGATCAACGCCATCAATTGGGGAGGGGGTAACAATTCTGTTAGATAACGGTAAAAAAATAGTCAGGGCCAAAGAAGAAACGGATGTAAGTGTAAATTCGGATGCAAAGTTTGACCATACTGCTTTTATATCAATAACCAAAGTCGAAATGCAATTACTATCTAAAAGCAAGATAACGGATATAAGGCTTTATATCTTTGATGAAAGCATAAAAGACGGCGAACGCTTTAAGGGTTATGCAAACTGCCTATTGAGTAATTAAACCCCGCCGTATAATGGCAGGGGTCAAATGATTAAGATTTTCCGGTTATAGCTTTAAAGCGATACTATATTAATCGAAATGTCTTTCCTTGCTGCCGTCATTATTTCGGCCCTGAATTCATCCTTTAGTTTATCAATTACATTCTGTTTAAAGTTCGTCGCTCTTATGCCCTTCTGTTTTATATTGGTAGCTATGGCATAGGCTAAAGACTTTTGGCCCGTAACGTCAGACAACTTGCTATCCTTTACACTTCGCCCTAGTGATTGAGATAGCGATTTTTGTTTTGTAAGGTGTGATATTCCTTTCGGGACGGTTATTATAGCAGTCACGTTCTTTTCCTTTATCCACCGTTCTATTTGGGCAACGTGCTTTGCCGAAGGGTACGCCAGGTTAAATATGTACGGCGACGTTTGGTTAATTGATTTCCCCGGATTAATACCCTGAACCCCTTCGTCCACAAACTTTGCATAATCGGCCATGAATATTGAAACTACATAAGAGTTACCGGTTGGTTTAGAAAATTCAAACCTAATGGAACTATCCAACCCGCCGCCTGCATTAATATCCTGATTGTCCAATTCTTTACTGAAGCCTTCAGCAAATAGTTTCCCGTACTTAATCATTACCGCCTCTATTGCATCGAACGCAACCGGGGCCGGGGAAAATTGCGAACTCCCCAACGTGTCCAGGAAGACGGACGAAAGCAAGCCCTTTTGATTTTGTGATTCGTTTAATGGCATATTGATTTTTGTTATTATGTTCAACAATATTTTTAGTGTCATGTGTAAGCTATGTAGCAAATGCAGGCCGAAACAAACCTTTTAAATTGCCATGTAATCTCATTAATTAACCCGTAGGCGTTTTGGTTAATAAACCGAACTAACCCCAATGATTCCCGGCATCAGGGCGTTAAGGTTGCCCGGTTGCCGGGGAAACAGCCTATACCCCTTCCTATTCCGCTATAGGAGGAAGTTTGTTAGCCCTGCTTAACGAACATCCTATACGCCCCATGTCTTAGGGTCGTAAATGAAATCCCTTTTACCCAATGTAGTTTCCTCTGTTTTGAGTAGCCCAAGACCGGGGCTGCTTATTGAAAGCCATAGGTAGTCAGGGTGTTTACAACTGGAAACTATTGCTTCCCTTTCCGATTCGACAAGAGCGACAGGTTTTTTAGGGAACTTGTTTATCAGATTTTCTCCATACAGATAACTCTTATGAGTAAAGTGTTTCATTTTTATTATTCGGCTTACCGTCCCTATGTCTTTGGTTTCTTTGCCGGTATAACTATCAAAGAGTTTTATTTTACCCTCACGAACTTTCCCATCTATATCTATTACCCAAAAAACTGATGCTCCCGGATGGTTTACGGACGTGCCAATTGAATACAGTTTCATCGCTGTTGTTGCCTTGTCTTCTCCAAATTGGTTTACCAGGTAATTAAACAGATTGTTATCCTTACAATTATTTAACGACTGAAGTAGATAGCGGTCAGGAATAAAGGAAACTGCCTTTTCGTGTTCTGATGGCGTATAGCTATACCCGCAACCTTTTGGTAAAGCGCACTCGCCGACGTTATCCGCTATTCCTTCTCCATAGATATGCGTTACGTATCTCTGGTAGTTTCTTTTTTTACACTTTGGACAGGTAGAGAATATAGCCGCTCCCCGGTGGCTTTCAAGTTTATTCATATATATGTTTGTTTAGGGTGATTTAAAAAGGTGTTTCCTCGCCTGCATTATCTACATTTCCTACATTAAATGCAGACCATGTAGATTGTGCAGGTTGAAATGATCTATTTTTTTGGCAGTAAACAACGTTGCCGGAAGAAATTCGCCTTACCTCGTACCCTGCACTTTTGAGGCGACCACTAAAGGTTGTTAGACTGCATTGTCTGTGTCCGCTATTATCGCAGTATGTACGATAAGCCGCAAACAGTTCTTTCAGGGGGCTGTTTTGTTTTATATCCGGCTGGTAGCCGTCATCCAATAAGAAAAGTAATACGCTGTCTGATTGTTCCCTGAAGGCTTTAACAGCAGCAATAGCCGCCTGACATTCCGTAAACCTTGCCTGATGAAGTAATCTGTCCAGTCCTTGTAAAACCCAATTCAAAACGCCTGAAAGTTCTTTACTCATAATTGTAGCGGCTAATTCTTTATCCTGCTCGGCTTCCGGGATAGTAACATCAAAGGGAACAATTAACCACCGCCTAAAAAACCCGTCTGTGTTTTCCGTTTCCTTTGGTAGTTCGTTTGTGCTGAAAAGCAGCTTTGCATAATTCTCCATTGTGAACGGCCTTCCGTAAATATGTCGGGCCTCAATGCTTTCACCGCTTGCCATTTGTTTGAATAACCCTTTATCCATTCTGCCGGAAATTTCGGTGGATAGGTTCAATAGCTTTGTAATCAGTTCGGCCCTTGAATAGCCTTTAGGATCGGTTATAGATTCCAGGGAATAACGGGAAACATTATCCTTTCCTAACATAGCTGACATAATCTCAATGAAAACAGATTTACCATTTGCACCGCTGCCATATAATAGCAATACCTTTTCCAGCTTCAGATTTTGAGATGAAACAAATATGTACCCCAAATACTCTTGAAGTACTTTTTGTTTATCGCTATCCGGTACAACCTTGTTTAAAAAATCCATAAACATAGGGGCGGTGGCTGATGGATCGTAGCTAAACGGCAACTGATAAGTGATGAAATCTTCCGGGCATGGTTTTCTTAATCGTTGCGCTTTACTATCCACCACAAACGTTCCATTAAGAAAGTTTATCAATGTTAATCCGTCTGTTCTTTCCGGGGCCGGTAAGTACGCGGCAGCGTCGAACTGCTTTAATAAGTCAAGACGGAACTGGTAAAACTTTGCATCTGCTTTAGGTACTCCGATTAATTCGGCAGCGTCCCCAAAGAATGATTGTAATACTTCCCGGTCAATTGCTTTCCAGTATGCACCGTTATAGATAAACGTTTGTCCATTGTTCCGGCATAACTGCCATCCGTTATCCTTAGCCGCTTTTAGTATTGCATCAATAGAATAAACAACAAAGTGTTTCTTCTGTAATTTTTCATCAACCTGTAAACCTGCAACCTCTTTGAAATCTATTTTAGGTATCTGTGTCAATAACTTTTTTAAAATATCCTGATGTGGCATGGCCTCAACTATCTCCGCTTCGGTAACTTTTAAATATTCGTGGGAGGTAAACATCATTCGTACAGTCGTTCCGTTCCTTGTATCTCTCATAATAGTATAGCCTCCCTTTTTGTATTGTGAAGCCAGGTCGTCAACTCCTTAGTTGAAAAGTAAAGTCGTTTGCTTTTCTTCATGAAAGGGATTTCACGACGGCTTACCATAGCGTACAGGGTTGTACGTGCTAAGTGAAGAAAGGTAGCGGCCTGATCTATGTTTAAAACATCGTCTTGATGCTTTTGTTCTTTAGTGTTTTTTTGTAGTAAGATGCGTTCAATGTTTTCCAGCTTAATAAATAACTGGCTAACGGCTTCTGGCAATTGGTCAAAAGTTAGCTGCATAGCGTCGCCTCCTTTTCTTTCATCGAATTAACTATGGCCGTCAATTGATACCTGGGCCTTCCGTTAATTATGCAGAAAGGTTTTGCAACCCCTTTCTTTTGCCAGTTCCTTACCGTTTCAATTGTTACCCCAAAGAAAGCGGCAACTTGCTTCCGGGTTACTAATTCTAATGACATACTTTAAAAGTTTTGATAGGTGATTAAAAAAATGAGTATCACATTTTTGGGGATTGTTATAAAAAAAGCCCCCTAAATGATGGGGGCGAAAGTAGATTGAGATATTAGGTAATCCTATGAAAAAGTCAATTAGGAATCAACATTGTTTATAACATTCCGGTAAATAATTCAATACTGTTTATTAGTGTTTGATACCGGGCGACTACGCTGCAAAAAATAGTTTGTTTTGGCTAACACTATCTACATACCCTGCATTTACAGGCCCATTATCTTCAGTAGGTCGCCCCGGTGGTAGCGAACCTTGCGGCCCGATATTGCGGCAGTCCACTTTACGAGGCCGGTCATGCGGAACTGATAAAGGCGGGTTCGCTTATACCCGGTAAGGGCCATCGCTTCGGGTTCTGTTATGTAATCCCCTAATAACTTTTTAGCCATCTTGTATATTTTTAAATGCAGTCAACGCTTTGACGGTTTCCTTTTTTATGTCGTCTTCAAAGCCAGCCAAATAGTTTTGAGTTGTCTTTACATTGCTATGGCCCAAGGCTTCGCTAATAAATTCTGTGGATGCACCACTACGTTGCATGATAGTAGCGAATGAATGGCGGGCCGCATAGGTTGTACAAGGTTGTTCGATGCCTAAATCTTCTGCAATGGCTTTCATGTGATCGTTTACAACTCCTGTTATCTGTTGTATCAATTGTCTTTCTCGTTCCGGGCTTAGTCCTTTAGCCAGTACAGGGAAGATAAAATTATCCCCGGCTTTATTTTTATTACCCCAATCGTTAACGATCCTTTTCAAATCTTCAGTTAATGTAACCCGTATTAGTTCGACTTTTCTTTTTGTTCTTATTGTCTTCGCTCGTTCAAATGAAAGAACATCTCCTTTAATGTTTTCATATCTAAGAAGGCACATATCTTTTATATTTATCCCGTTACATAAGTAAAGGAATAGCCAGTAGTCTTTTGATCTCTCCGCTGTTGTTCCGGGCGGGGGCTTGTGATAGTAGATGGCAGCAATGTCTTTAATGGTAAGGGCTTTCTTAACATTGTTGGAGGTTGGTATCTCATATTTCTTCCGGCCAAATGGATAGTAGTCTTTATTTAATGAACCTTCAGCAATAGCGTTATTAAACATTGTGCGAAGTGATCGTAAATAAATGCCAACTGTAGAAATACTGTTCCCGCTGTTACCGTCGCCTACCATCCACTTTTCATAGTGCCTTAAAACGTCGGGAGTGATGTCAATGTATTTAGCACCGGGAATAAATTTACTAAGGCTACTGTTAGCGCACTCATAACTTACGGCAGTTCCTATCCGGCCCGCCACTCTCAATTCTTTTGCATAGTCTTGAAAGGCTTCAGAAATCAGTCCTTTAATTGGCCTGTTGTCTATGAATAATTTTTTAAAAGATTTCCAGGTGAATACGGGTAAGTCTTCAATTACTTGGTTTGCCTTTCTTTCGGCTTTCTGCAATTTTAACGCTATGTCTTTAAAGTCGCCTCTTGGCCTTTCCCCTTGTGTTTTTTCAAAGTCGGCCTCAGTAAGATTGTGGGAAGTGTTATAGTATCGTTGCTGCCGGTTGTGAGTGATCCTTAGTTTTACGGGGTACGTTCCATCCTTTCTCAATCTTCTTGTGTAATGTATAATCGCTGTTGTTGCTTTCATAGTGTCCTGCAATGATAACACTATTTCACATACAATTTCACATACAATTTTAATCAGTAAGGTTATAGTAAAAAACAGAAATGAAATTCATTATCCCCTGAAACTATTACTGGCAAACGATTGTAAACAATAGTAAAACATTTTGGTACTTTCTGGTTATGCCTTAAAATAGGACTGTTAATCAGAGGGTCGTTGGTTCAAGTCCAACAGGGGGAGCAGCCACAGTAAAAGGTTTCATTATCTGAAACCTTTTTGCTTTTTAATCCTTTGCTTACTCTTTGCGTACAATTTTATCGGCTTAATACATTTTCATTGATCAGGGTACTGGTAGTTAAAACACTACACCTCCCTCTATTATTCATTACTCCTTAATAGTACGATACTCTATTTTTTCACCCGGCATTTGTTCCGTTCTTTGTGCTATCAAACGATGAAAAATCTGATAATCCAATTACCGATATTAAAAGATCCAATACCAACCGAAAAACCCGTTTGAAACGTTTAGTCGGTATATCCACCGGCTGACCAATTGATTATGAAAAACTTGGTTTGAGCCATAAGATGTCAGACCGAAAAACCGTCCATTATTTGCCAGGCACCCATTTCGTTATTTACGAAATGGGTGTCTTTTTTATACCTGCCCTTATAAACAAGCCCGGGTCGTTTATCTTTATATTATGCATTACCGCCCACTCGGCTTATCCGGCATCCAGGTTTCTGAAATTGGTTTTGGCTGTATGTCACTATCGTCCAATACGGAGAGGGAAAATATTTACCTGGTTCACGAGGCAGTAGAACTTGGCGTCAATTTTTTTGATACGGCTGATCTGTATGATAAAGGAATGAATGAAGAGATCGTAGGTAAAGCCATAAAAAAAATACGCAATAAAATTGTACTGGCTACAAAAGTGGGTAATCAATGGAGAAGTGATGGCAGCGGCTGGGACTGGAATCCGGGCAAAGCGTATATCCTGCAGGCCGTGGAAGATAGCCTGCGCCGTTTACAAACTGATCATATAGATCTGTACCAGTTGCATGGCGGTACTATAGACGACCCTATTGATGATACCATTGAAGCATTTGAACAACTCAAACAACAGGGAAAGATCAGGCAGTATGGCATCTCTTCCATTCGCCCGAATGTAATACATGAATATGTAAAACGGTCTTCTATTGCAAGCGTATTGATACAGTATAGTTTAGCTGATCGCCGGCCGGAAGAAATTGTTCTTGATCTTTTACAGAAAAACAATATTTCAGTACTGGCCCGGGGTGCGCTGGCGCAGGGACTATTGGTCAATAAACCAGCAAAAGACTATCTGGGTTATAATAAAGAAGAGATAGCAGAAATCAATAAGGTTGTACATACTGTTTCCGGTAGTAATCATACCCCGGCACAAACTGCTATACAATATGCGTTGCATCATCCTGCTATTGCATCCGCTGTTATTGGTATAAGAAACAAGGAACAACTGGATGAAGTGGCTGCAACAGTACCGCCATTACAAAAAGAAGAAATACAAGTATTGCAACAGGCGATAAGCCCCCATGTATATGAGCAACACAGAATTGATCATTCAGCAAACTAAAAAATGGATCACTGATGTAGTGATAGGGTGCAATTTTTGTCCCTTCGCCGCTAAAGAGATAAAACAAAACACGGTGCATTATGAAATAGAATACAGTGAGAGATCAGAAAATTGCCTGCAGGCTTTTTTGATGGAATGCCTGCGGCTTGATGACCATGCAGCCATTGAAACAAGTTTCCTGGTCTTACCTAATGCAGTCCCGCAATTTGACAATTACCTGGACCTGGTAGCAGATGCTGAACGTATATTAAAGCAAAAAGGATATGAAGGTATTTACCAGGTAGCAAGCTTTCATCCATTATACCGGTTTGCTGATGCACCAGGCAATGATGCGGCTAATTATACAAATAGGTCAGTATATCCCATGCTGCACCTGCTGCGGGAAGAAAGTATCGAGCGGGCATTAAAAAAATATACTGAACCTGGGCAAATACCTGAACGCAATATCCGCTTTGCCCGTGAAAAAGGATTAGCGTATATGCAAATGCTTCGTGATGCCTGTTTGTAAAAGGAAACCGGAAGAATGTTAAATGATGGTAATTGTTCAGCCTTTGCGCAGAAAGGCTTGCATGTTAATGACTCTAATATAAAATGCTCTTCGCTTAAAATATAGTTTGATCAATGATTGCTATGTTACGAAATAAGGGAGTGTACAGATATACAACTAACATGGATAGATTTAGGTATAAGACCTATTTTGGCTGTTCTAAGATATCCTGCACGGTTTTTACGAGATCATTATCCGCTTTTAGCTTATTAAAAAATGCAGCAGCACCTGCGCTGACCACACGCATAGCATATTGCTCTTCCGGATAGGTACTGATAATCAGAACAGATAGAGAAGGTTTATGCTGTTTAATTTTTTTAAGTGCGTGTAAACCGCCGCCGCCAGGCATGGCAAGATCGGTGATGATAATATCCCATTCGTTCTCCAGCGCCTCGTTGACCAGGGAATCAGTATCCTCCGCCTCTGCAACAAAGGCGGAAGGGAATCCTTCGACTAAAAGCCGTTTTAGCCTTTGCCGCATGACAGGGTGATCATCAGCAATCAGCATTCTTACCATAATTGGATCACCGGGTTGCTTTAAAAGAACAGAAGTTCCTGCAGTGGTTGGCGCAAAATACATACTGAAGTAAAAAATAATTCTAGCCCGGATTTCCGATGTCTTGTAGAGTTTACTCTATAACAATTGTCAAATTAGTTTTTTTTCGATGGCGTAGCGGGTAAGGTCGGCATTGGTATGCATACTCATTTTTTCCATAATGCGGGAACGGTACGTGCTGACCGTAGTAGCGCTTAAAGATAATTGCGTGGCTATATCTGAAACGGCTTTCCCAGTCGCCAGCAATTTGAATACATCAAATTCCCTGTCTGAAAGCGTTTCATGGGCTTGCAGTGAAGTGTCTTCGCCCAGGGCACTGACCAGTTTTTCAGCGATACTTGGGGTGATGAATTTTTTTCCTAGTTGTACCGTTTGAACAGCCCTGATGATATCATCATGAATATTATCCTTGCTCAGGTAGCCGGAGGCGCCGGCTTTCAGTACCCGCAACGCATATTGATCTTCCGGATACATACTCATGATCAGTACAGGTAACTGCGGCGCAAACTGTTTTATTTGTATCAGCGCATCCAGCCCGCTTCGTCCCGGCATATTCATATCGCAAATAACAAGGGTCCAGTCTTCCTTCATTACTTGTGCCAGCAGACTTTCTGCATCCGCTACCTCACCGATAATTGCAGATGGGTACTCTTCTACCAGGATTTGTTTTAATCCTTTCCTGACAACAGCATGGTCATCTGCAATAAGAATTTTAATCATAAAATTTGGGTCTCAAGTTTAATTATCTGATCCATTAATAGGAACCGACACCAGTACTGTTGTTCCTTTTCCCCGAACACCGGTAATTGTGTATTCACCACCCATCATAAATGTGCGCTCTTTCATACCCAGTATCCCCAGCCCCAGTGTTTTCTTTGATATACTTTCCTGGTCAAAGCCAAGACCATTGTCGGCGATTGTTAAAATTACTTCTTTATCGGTTTGTTCAAGATAAACATTTACTTCCCCGGCCTTAGCGTGCCTGGCCACATTGGTGAGCGATTCCTGCATTATTCTGAAAAGGCCTGTTTTGATCTCGCCGGGTAATTGCCGGTCAGTTTGAGGACCTTTAAAAGAAATGTGAATGCCGGATCTTTTTTCAAACTCTTCAAGATGCCATTCCATGGCCGGTATAAGCCCAAGGTCATCTAACAGGCTGGGACGCAGTTCGGCGGAGATGCGCCGGACAGTTGTTACCGTGGCATTGATCATAGGCAAAAGCCCATCTATTTTTTCCTTTAATTTCCCGTCCCGGTCTTCCATTTTTTTACTTATCCACGATACATCCATTTTTAACACGGTAAGCTGTTGCCCCAGTTCATCATGAATCTCGCGGGCTATATGTATTCTTTCTTCTTCGCGTACCTGTTGCAAATAACCGGTTAATTTTCTTAACTCTTCATTCAGCCTGCGTGTTTCTTCTTCAGCCAGTTTGCGTTCTGTAATATCAATTCCACTTCCCAGGAGACAGGGCCTGCCTTCATAGGTTATTAATACCGCTTTGAAATAATAGGGTATCTTTTTACCGGCTTTTGTCACGAAATTCGCTTCAGTGTCATGAACCCCTGTTTTGAATACTTCTGAAATTTTTTCCATCATGTATCTTTTCTCAGCATCCTCAAAGAATTCCAGGGGGCGCATACGAGCTATTTCACCAGCGGAATAACCTGTTACTGTTTCAAATTGCCTGTTCCACCGGATAAATTTGCCATTTTCATCATAAAAGTAAAATATACCGGGAAGGCTGTCAATTAGTGTGTCGGCTAGTTTGCGGGCGTCACTGATTTCCTGTTCCGCTTTTTTTCTTTTTGATATATCTCTTAAAAATGCCAGGTAATTTCCATCTGGCAGTTTGCGTGCGGAAGTTTCTACAGCAACTTTTTCCCCGTTCTTTTTTCTTAAATATCTTTCTATCGTGACAGATTCACCAGCTTCTAACCGCTCAAAAGGAATAGGAGTGTTATCACCGGGGAAAATAAGATCCGTGATTTTAATTTGCAATAATTCTTGTAGAGAATAGCCCAGCAATTCCGAAGCTTTCCTGTTAGCTTCCTTATAACGTCCTTCTTTGGGTGATAAAACAAGAATAGCATCCACCGCCTCTTCTATAAAGGTGCGGTACTTCGCTTCATTTTGCTGCAACGCTATCTCCGCCTGTTTCTTTTTAGTAATATCCCTGATGAAAACGGATAAACCATCGGGCGAAGGATAAATATGATTTTCCTGCCACAAATCCAGCGGCTCAAAATGATCTGTATTAATTACAGGGAGTTGCGCTGCCATCGCTTTTTTAAATGCTACATAGGTGGTTGACCCCACCGCATCGGGAAATTCTTCCCATACATTTTTTCCTATTATGGATGCCGGATCACGATGGGTCAGTTCACCGGCTTTTTTATTCATATAAGTATAACAAAAGTTTTTGTCGAGTGAGATAAAGCCATCTGTAAGCCTTTCAAATATTTGAGTTATTTCTTTTGTTTTTTCTTCTACCTGTGCGGCAAGCTCTTCGTTGAATCGTTTCAGCTTCTGATCTGTTTTTTTCTGTTCGGTTATATCCCTTACAAATCCAACGAACATACTGGATTCTTTTATAGATACGGTCGCAATGCGAAGCGCTACATCAAATTCAATAGTGTTTTTTTTAACCGCTTTGATCTCAATTGTTTTACCGATAATATTGCTTTGTCCTGTTTTTAAAAACAATCCAAGACCTTTATCATGGGCATCCCTGTATTGAGCGGGAATGATCGTTTCGTTTAATAACTTACCGGTTGCTTCCGCAGAGCTCCATCCAAAAAGGCTTTCCGCCTCGGGGTTCCATTTGATAATTCTTCCGTAGCTATCAATTACAATCACGGCATCGGGAGCCGCATTAAAAATAGCCGCTATTTCTTCTTCGCTGTTTCGTAAAGCATCTTCTGTCTGTTTTTTCAAAAAATCCCTCTTATTAAGCACATAGGCGATGTACCAGGACAGGCTCAGAAAAATGATAATAATAGTCAGGGTGTGTAATACCGCTCCGAATTCAGTAGAATAAAAACCGGCCCAATAGCCAAGCAGGCGAAGCAAACCCAGGGCCGAAGGTAAAATCACGGCGGCCGGAATTAATAACCTTGCGGTAAGGCTGCCGGTAAATGTACTGGTAAATTGATTCATTAAACCTTTACCGGGCTTTATAAAAAGTATGGATAAGGATATACAAATAAAACAGGCAGCGGTTTGAAAGGCCATGGGTATATAAGAAAGCACTCCGTAAAATGATTGTACCTGGTAAGTGTAACCCAAAACAGATAGCCATCCTGTAAGTGCGATGATCAGCGCCAGGTATTGCGCTGGTATCCTTTTTCCAGGAGTTTCTATATGAGATAAACATAGTGCTATACCGGTAAGCATAAAACAAAAAGCTGTATTGGGTGCCATACTGTTGGATACATTGCCTGCAATATCTTTCTCCAGCTTGTTTGAAAAAAGCAACTGGTCCGGTTGCCAGTTAAAATGAATGAAGAGACTGGTAAGTTTTACAAGTCCTGCGAGTAAAATAATGGCGGCAAGACAGCGGGCTATTACTGTCTTTTTCTTTGTCTGAACAGATGAAGCAATAAGCAACGTTGAAATGCCGGAAAAAATAAAGCATACAGCAGTAAGGGGGTTCATAGCTACCAGCCCCGGCAGTGGATGGGTTAGTTCTTTAATATCAAATTGCCAGCCTGCTAATACCAGAAAGGCAATCATAATAACCGCTATGGCAAGATAGCGCGACCATCGGGCCAGCTTTGCCTGCAGTGCCAGGTCAGGTAGTAATTGCATAGAACAGATTTAATGATTTCTGCATAACCATTCATCGAAACAGAAATTTCTTTCTCTTTATTTTGTTAGTTATATAATCATAGTTTCTAAGGCTGCTTTTATACTAATACTGTTGCTCATGGTTTTGTTTCTTTATTATTTTCTTCAACTATATGTTTCAAAAACAATAAATAATTAGGGGAAAAAGTTGACTGCATGTAAACAGCCTGTATGAAGCAATATTTGGCAGCACGTTACTGTTTTTCATATCCGGTTAGGGAATAAAATTTTATAGAGAGAAGGTAAGAAGAAATAACGTTGTATCAAAAAAGTCATATTATTTTTTTAAGCGTACTCAGGAATATAGAAGATTAATAAGAAGTTACCCTTAGTAAGCAGGTGAGGTCGCAATATTCTTTAAGTTCGTTTTATCATGGCATAAGACCGCGGCCATTTCCTGTAAAATTTTTAAAGTGGCTGCAAGTTTTTCAGCCGGAGAAAGAGCGATAACCTGTTCGGGCAATCCCGAAACCTGCAGCCGTACCTTACCCAGGTAATCAGCAGATGAAATAAATTCAGCGACTGAATTCAGTTGCGGAAATATCGTTTTCAGATTTGCATAATAGTAGAAGGGTAATTTGCTCATTGCTTTCCGGATAATAACGCTACCAAACTCTGCAAAGCTGTATTCCTGTTCTTTTCTCCCGGTGGGTTCACTGTTGAAAGAATTGAAAAGCTCACCGGAGTTTGTTCGGCCTGTTTTTAGATCAACAGCAAATAGTTTATCCTGTATGGGTTTTAAAAACGGTAAAAGATCTCCTGGAGCAGAGGAGCTACCAGGTTGCGCTTTCGGTTTACGGGTTCTTTTTTCTATGTCTTTCGCTTTTATTCCAATTTCTTCCATCGCTGTATTTAGCTCCCGGATATACCGGGGATTATAAGCGCTATGGTAATAGAGTTCTTCACAGATCCTTAATTCATTATTGATATCATCGTCAAACTTTCTGCCGTCATATTGCTGTTCAGCGGTGATCTGAAACGGGCAATACCTGGCTCCCCTGCCGATCAGTTGTGCTTCGCTCATACTCGTTTGGCCGGGCTTGGCTCCCCGGTTATCTTTAGTATCATACAGGCGTACTATATCAAATAAATTCAAAACATCCCATCCTTCATTCAACTTGTCCACAGCAAACACCGCCCTGTATTCATTGGTTTCATCTTCCAGTGAGTTGACGGCTAACTGTTTTTGCTCGCTTTCTTCTTTACTGTTCACCGAAATAAGCTTGTCGGGTGAAAAATCTTCTTTTAATTCTGTCACCAGGTTTTCCAGCGTGATATTGTTTGCTTCAAAATAGTAAAAGGTCTTTTCAATAGCTTCTTCGTGAATTGTTTTTTTTATTTTTTCAAGAGAAGATACCTGCAGGGTTTTGATGCCGGAAGTAAATTCACTAAAGAAGGCCTGGCTTTCTTTGATGGTCTTTGATTTAAAAAGAAGAACTGGTTTTATCCGTTTCTTATATTTCTCAAATAATTTTCGCCGGTACTGGCTTAATACGACGGCCTGCAGGCATCTTTCAAAAGAAGGAAGATCCGCCTGCAATACTTTTACTTCCTTGGAATATCCATCCCTGCGAAACTGTCTCAAGGGATAATCATAGATAAGTTTATCACTGTATTTTTTTTCAATTTCAGGAATGGAAAGATCAGCAGTAGCGGTGAACTCCAGTAAAATATTGTCCTTACCCGCAGTTAATATGCGGTTCACCGTTCCTTCCCAGCTTATGACTTCTTCGCTGTAAGGCTCATTCCCCTTTTTTGTTTCCGCATTGATATGGTGTGCTTCGTCAGAAATAAGAACGATCTTTTTATTGTCAAAATCATCATAGGTAATACCGCCCTCCCTGGGTATATTAAGCCGTGAATGTAAACCCTGGATAGTAGAGAAAACAATGTTAATATCATCTTCACCAGCGGTTTGAAAATTATCAACTTCGTTGATCCTTATTTGTTTTTCACCAATGGAAATGTATTCCGCAAACAAATATTTGGAAGACGAACGATTCAAAAAATTATCTTTTGTTTTATCAATGATGCCCGAGCTGTTTACAAAAAAGAGAAAATTGCGATAGCCTTTGCTGTACAGGTAAATAATAAGACCGGCCATGATCAGGGTTTTACCGCTGCCGGTGGCCATGTGGTAAAGTAATTGAGCAGGAACTTCTCCAGGCTTATCTGTATATTCATTCCAGTAAAATACAAACCTGCCGAATGCTTCCTGCTGATAAGACCTTACGCTAAATCGTTCTTTCAGGTTGGAATAAATAAATGCCGGTACATGGGCTTTATAAAAATCCGGGTCACCGGTTTTTGGAAATTCATTTAATAGTTGATTGAGTGTTTGCATGAGTTAGTTGCAGTTTATATACTCGATCAATTGCGGCATGGTAAAAGCTTCCTTTATCGGGCAGCGCCAATACACCCTTGAAGTTTTTTCAAAGCTCCAGGTATTCGGCTTTAAGGTGTTGACATATTGAACTATGTTTTGTTTTTTGTTCCATCCAAAAAACAGCGGCTGTTTATACTTGTCGCTATTGATAATGCGGTGGAGAATATTGTTGTCTGTTGTTATATCACTTTTCAGCATATCAAACTGATCGTACCCTTGTTTATAAGGCTTCGCATAAAAATATACCTGTATATGCAATTCACTTTCCAGGGTGGCGGGCTCTATCCATGTATTGCCTTTGTCGTGACTGGCCGTGATTTTTATATCCCGCTTATTAATGATAGCCTGGTGGCTTTCATGGTTGGTAGGAATAGATGACTTGACTTCTATTTTAATTTGCTTAGCTCCTGCCTTGATATCCCAGCCGGGATCTGGTTCTTCAAAATTGTCTGTTCGCAATTCATCATAATCCATAATAGGTTGCGTGGATAATGGTCTCAAATATTCAAGCAGTGAATTTTTTGCCAGGTCGCCCATGAAAATATTGTCCAACAATTCAACCGGTGTCCTGCCATACATGCGTGTTACACTTGTATGGCCATATTTCTTTATTGTGTTAATGCCTGTTTTCCTTAACACATTATCGGTAAAAGGCAGTATGACTACATCGTTAACCGTCATGACCTCAGCGAATAAAAATGTTTATTAACCAAAATATCTTCTTCAGACACTTCATGATCTTGGTCTTCTATTTCTGAAAAATTCACATACAACTGGTTCTTATCAAGCAGGTCAATGACCAGGGTTCGTTTATCTTTATAAGAAAGTTCAGCAAAATAATCTTCTGCGTTTGAACTGATAATATCAGCAAACCGGTAATTCAAAAAAGGCGACCTCATTACATCCTTTAGCAGGCTGTCCAATTCTTTTTCTGATCGTATAGCATTTAACTTATCCAGGAACACCATATTCAGTTTCATCAACTCCATATAGTTGAAGCCGCCACCACCCTGCCAGCTTACTTCGGCGGATACGCCGCCCTGTTCACCCTCCATCACTTTTTTCAACCTGCTGACCGCCACTTCTTCGATGTAGTCCATCTGGTCAATACCGATATACCTTCTTTTCATTTTATGCGCTACGGCGACTGTAGTGCCACTGCCGAGAAAAAAATCCAGGACACGATCATTCTCATTTGTCGCCAGTTCAATGATGCGCTTTAATAGTTTCTCCGGCTTTGGCGTGGCAAAAACAAGATCGCCAAACAATTTTATGATTTCGCTTCTTGATACCTGGTTATGTCCCGCTTCATCATAGGTCCAGATACTTTTAGCGACAACTCCCTGTTGCACTTCATTCAAAAATTGTTTTAGTTGCGGCTTGCTGTCACCCTTTGGTCCGAACCATATCCGGTTGTCCGCTAATTTTTTTAAATAATTTTCTTTGGAGGTTTGCCAGCAGCTTCCTTTAGGCGGAAAGACTGTTTTACCGGATGGTGTTTCTATCGGGTAATCATAATCCTTTGAATAGGTCTTTACAGAAAAGCCACCCGGTTTCCACACTCCCCTTGGATCGTTATCAGGATTGGAATACCGGTTATTCATTTTCTCAGACCGGGGCAATAAGTTGGGTTTGAATAAAGGTTTGTTTTTTGCAAACACCAGTATATGATCATGTGTATCGCTGAACCATTTGGCATCATTGGCGGGGGAATATTTCTTTTGCCAGATAAAATTGATAACAAAATTCTCCCGGCCGAATACTTCATCACACAACACTTTTAAATAATGTGATTCTTTATCGTCAATATTTATCCAGATCGTTCCATCTTCTGTTAAAAGCTCCCTGGCAATTGCAAGCCTGTTGCGCATAAAGGTGAGCCACGCAGAATGAGTGAAACTATCATTATAATTAAAGCCATCGCTGCCGGTATTGTAAGGAGGATCAATGTAGATCAGCTTTATTTTTTTGCTGAATACCTTGCTTAGCGAATGAAGGGACAGGAGATTGTTTCCCTTTATAATAAAATTATCTTCAAGACTGAAATCCTTTACCCGTTCTTTACCCTTTACTGTGTAGGACTGAAAGTTTGTAAATGCTTTTTTAGAAAACAATCGGTCAATTTCTTCAGGAGCAAGAATTTCATTCCAGAATATTTCATTCTTTTTTATGTCGTCTTTTGTTTGCCCTCCTTCCAGTACACAATCTTTGTAAGGCCAAGCCAGCACCACTTCTTTATTGGAAGAGATGAATTCATCGCCTGTGGCCAGGCCGATCTTATTTTTGAACGAAGTATAGCTATCCGGCAGGAATGCTTTATTACTAACGAATTTCTGAAACTTGTTTTTGTCAAAGACAATCACATCGTCCAGCCCCACAAAAAAATGTTTTTTAAGACCGGGTTTTGATAATAGTTTCCCGATAAGTACAGGATCTAATTGCAAACCAAGCTCAATGACCTTGTTTTTAAGCAATACACCATTGGCCACCAATCGCCCGTCCTGCTGTAAAAGCTCTTCCAGATCGTTGAACAGGTTCTGCATTTAATTTTTGTTGTAGTAAGAAGATGCAAAATAAGAAAGTTGAAAGAACCTTCCGGGTAAGAGAGGAGAATGTTGTAAAGATTATTTTCTCAGGAACCACCATATTATACCGCCAATAACCAGGAGTACCAGCAGGCCGATATAAAGGTTATTATTTTTCTTACTATCTTTTTCCGGAGAAGAAGGGATTGATTTGCCATCAACGGAATAAGACAGAATGTAATTAAACTCATTATCCCGTTTCTCAAGTCCGTCCATGTATTCTTTGGTACCGGTGGCGCTTACATGATCTTTCCTGTTCTCATACGAATATTTAAGGGAAATAGTCCGCCTGCCATCAAACGAGAACTTTGCGGTCATAGCGAAGGAGGCGGTTTCTGTTTTATCAAAACTCTGGTCAGCATTCCAGTCTTCGGGAAGATTGATCTCTATTTCTTCTTTATAGTTTGCCGGCCATACCAGGGAAAAAGGCATACTCCTTTTAATATCTTTTGGTCTTTTAATAATGCCGTCAATTACGTATGGATTAAAAGTAGCTTTTTTCATACCGTTCTCTTCTTTCCACAAATCGCTGATTGTATAAAATTCTTTAGTAAGGAAAGTGCCCGTTGCTTCATCATCAGAAGAGTAAACACTGTCAGCGGTGATATTTTCATAATAAGCGGCATAATATTCCCGAAAGGTCTTTTTCATCTCATAGTTACTGTTATTGTTAAATCCGCTGCGCATATCATCAGCAAAACTGCCTGTGTAGCGGGTTGTTACTACCAGCTTCGCCATGCCAGACATATCGGGTATATCAAATACTTCATTTATCGCTACCAGCCCGGGTTCTTTTTTACCGATCATGGTAAGGGCATCGGTATCCGGATGTATCACCAGGCCACATTGATAATCGGGATACGAAATAAGATGAACAGGTCCGCGCTGAAAGGAAATCGTGGGATCAAACCAGTAATACTTGTTATTCAGTTGTACCCGCACCGTTACATGATCAAAAGATTTTGATGAAGGCAACCGGTCAGCAATAGTTTTTTTCCGGTAGGTATTGATCAGCACCGGATCAGCCTGCACTTCCAGCGATCGCAGGATGGTGCATAGCAAATAGGATTTATCTTTGCAGTCACCAAAGCGTTGCGTAAATATTTTATTGGGATGGGCCGGTTTATGTGAGTTCTCTCCCATTTCAATTCCCATATAGCGGATATCATCCTGCACAAACCGCAACGCCGCAAGTACCCGTTGTTCTGCTGTGTTGTTTTGTGTTTTTATTTCAGCGATCTTTTTTTGTAAAGGAGGCGAAATGCTGGTTACAACAGGAAACAAATCCATGGCCCAGTCATTTACCTCTTTCCAGCTTTTATATTCACTTACCATTACAATAGCATACGGATCATACCAGGAAGGAATATTGTCCTGCTGATGCAGGGCTTTTACCTGGCTCTGCTTCCATTCATATATAGTTTCCCCGGGAGAATTTTTAATAGCCGGTTGTATGCCGGTATTATTATTTTTAACCACGACCTGCCTTCCTCCCGGTACGATAAGCTTATAATACAAACTGCCAATGGGTACCCTGAAATTAAGATCAAAAATACCGGCGTATTTTCCTTTAAAGACTGGGTTAAACCCCCTGAGTGTATAGCTGTATTCGATCACATCCCCTTTGCGCACGTCTTCTAAAAAAAGAACAGATGATAAAGAACCGTTGTACAGGTACCTGCTCAGCTCTTCTTCCTGCTGAATGGTTTTGATCTTTGAAAGGTTTAATTGATTGATAACAGTAGTTCCCCTGATAATTTTAATACTGTGAAAAATCAATTGTTCGTATGCGGGGTCAAAGCTTACCGAAACTTCTGAACTGTTTTGTATCCCTGCTTCTGTAAGTATTTTGATAGCCCTCCTGCAATAATAAGACTGCTGTCCAATAGAAACCTGTTGGTCATACCCGATATCAAAATAGCCGTCTTCGGCCTCGTGGTCAAGCCGGTTATCTTTATAGTCGTATGGGTTTATCGTGACCCATGAAGGTTCTTTACCAGCGAACGGCTTTTTTGACTGCGCTGCTGCGGAGACATATAACAAAAAGGAAAATAAAATAAAAAGGGGATAAGGTAATTGCTTCATTGTTTGCAAAATAGAAACTATTTTTTATTCTTTTTAGTGTTAAGGGATTAAAATAAACAGGTTGAATATTTTATATCTTCACCCATGCCTGTAACACTTGCTTCAAAGCTTATCCGCTTCTATCAAACACTGCAGCCTCCACAGAAATTACCGAAAGGAGTTGAAGTGTTATTTCCTCAAAAGAATACTGAAGTAATGGAGGTTGTGAAAAAGTTTTTTAATAAGTATTACAATGATAATAATCCCAGGAGTTTACTTTTTGGTATTAACCCCGGACGGTTTGGCGGCGGCATTACGGGGATCAACTTTACCGGGCCTAGACAATTAAAGGAAAATTGCGGTATGGATCATCCCTTTGGCAACAGTAGTGAACTCTCTGCTGAATTTATTTATGAAGTAATAGAGCAATATGGCGGGTCTGGTAAATTTTATGCTGATCATTTTATTTCCGCTGTCAGCCCGCTGGGTTTTACAAAGGAGCGCATTAATATGAATTACTATGATGATAAACAATTGCGGGAAGCGGTAACCCCTTTTATTATTGATAATATAAAGAAGCAACTTGGCTTTGGTTTTAAAAGAGATCGTTGTATTTGCATCGGCGGAGTGAAAAATTTCAATTTCTTTGCAGCGCTTAATAAAGAGTATGGTTTTTTTGAAGAGATTATCCCGTTACCTCATCCGCGGTTTATTCTGCAATACCGAAGAAAACAAAAGGAGTTGTACATAAAACAATACCTGGCTGCCCTTCAGCCTGGTTAGCTTATTGGTTATCGTAATTTGAAAGAGCTTTTAATTTTTTGGCAAAAAGGCCAGACCTCTTATCTTTGGCACTTCAATTTTCGCATTATGAAAGTCATAGCAGACCGCCCTGTTCTCTAAGGGTTAGTTTTCGGGATCATCTTTTGGAGTGGCCATGCCATTCTTTTTCCTTTTTAAATTACCATTAATTATTTTATATGTCGCAAAAGTCTATGACTTCAAACAGGCCTTCTGTTTTTTCTTTAATAAAGCAATCGCTTCGCGGAGGCGAGCATGATTATACGCAGGGGAGCATCCGCCAGGCTATTCTTTTATTGGCCATTCCCATGATACTTGAACTAAGTCTTGAAAGTGTATTCGCTTTAGTAGATATGTTTTTTGTGGGCAAGCTGGGAAAAAATGCTATTCAGACTGTTGGATTAACTGAATCCGTCATTGCGCTTGTTTATTCAGTTGCCATCGGACTAAGTACTGCTGCAACAGCTATGGTGGCGCGGCGGGTGGGAGAAAAAAATTACGATGCGGCTGCTCATGCAGGAGCCCAGTCGCTGATCATTTCATTGATTGTAACAATTTTCACGAGTGCAGCGGGTATCATCTTTGCCCCGGATATATTAAGGATCATGGGAGGTTCGCCGGAGGTAGTAAAGGAAGGGGCTTCCTTTACCCGCATTATGCTGGGGGGCAGTGTTGTTATCATTCTGCTGTTTCTCATAAATGGTATTTTTCGCGGTGCAGGTAATGCCGCTATTGCTATGAAAAGTTTATGGCTGGCCAGTTTAATGAACATTATTTTATGTCCGTGCCTGATCAATGGTTATGGCCTATTTCCCGAACTGGGATTAGAAGGGGCTGCTATTGCTACTACGATAGGCCGGGGCCTTGGTGTTTGTTATCAATGCTGGCATTTGTTCAAAGGAAAAGGAATAATCAGGTTAAAAACTTATCATTTCAGGTTCGATACTCCTTTGATCAGGTCGCTTATAACTATTGCGTGGCCCGCTACTTTTCAGTTTATTATTGCTTCAGGCAGTTGGATTGTACTCACCTGGCTGGTGGCGCATACAGGCGGTACGGAAGCATCCGCCGGTTACCAGATCGCTATCAGGAATGTGGTGTTCTTTATTTTGCCTGCCTGGGGCCTTAGTAATGCTGCAGCCACACTAGTCGGACAAAACCTGGGAGCTAATCAACCCGAAAGAGCGGAAAAAAGTGTGTACCTGACATCTAAGTATAATGCTTTTTTTATGGCAGGTGTTACATTGGTGTTCGTTCTTTTCGCCAGGCCCATCATTCACATCTTTACCAAAGATGTTGTTGTTTAAAAGATTGGTGCTGAAGCATTGACAATAATCGGCACAGGATATATTTTTTACGGTGTTTCCATGGTAATGATACAGGCATTGAACGGTGCAGGCGATACAAAGACACCTACGCTCATCAATCTGTTTGGCTTCTGGCTTTTCCAGATACCGCTGGCATACATACTTGCAAAAAGTTTTGATATGGGGCCTGTTGGTGCTTTTATCGCTATACCGGTTGCGGAAACAGCTATTGCCATTGCAGCATACATAATTTTCAAAAAAGGTAATTGGAAAAAAGTGAAGGTATAATTTGCTGATTATTGTTGATCCGGGTCAATAGATAAAGGGTGTTGTCAATTAAAAGACGGCGCCCTTTTTGTTGTGCCAGGGTAATGAAACATATTTGTGTAGTAGTTTTTCCTGTAAGTAATATTTTACTCTTACCGTATTTATTCGCAAACCAGTATTAAACAAAGGTTTATTACTTGCATTTACTGTAAGTGCATACTATTTTTACACTGCATCACGTTTCTAATTCTTGAAAAACCCGTATCCCTTTGCAAAAACTGATCGTTTACATATCCGTATCCTGTCTGACTATTTTAATCACCAGCTTTTCATGGTTACCGTCAGTAAATGAAAAGGGCATTGGATCAAAAAGTAATGTCGCCCTTCACTTACCTGCTGATTATACAAAAAACATTTCCGCTAAAGCGTCCTTATTATATGAATCGCTTTGCCTGCAGGAAAAAGGTTTATCCAAAGAAGCATTTGAATTTGCCTACAAAGGATATGAACAGTTACTCGGGAAAAACCTGATCGCAAATCCTGAATACCTTACCATCTGCGATCTTAGCCAGTCAGCAAAGCAAAAGCGGCTGTACTTAATTGATGTAGTAAATAATAAGATCGTACTGAATACGTATGTAGCGCATGGCAAAAATTCAGGGGGCGAGTATGCTACAAAATTTTCCAACAAGCCGGAATCATTGCAAAGCAGCCTTGGTTTTTACATTACAAAAAATACTTACAGGGGCGAACATGGACTGTCATTAAAAGTAGAAGGTATGGAACCCGGCTTTAATGACAGGGCTTTCCAGCGTGCTATAGTTGTTCATGGCGCGGCCTACATTGGCGGAGGCATCACAGGCCGCAGTTATGGTTGCCCTGCGGTACCACAGAAAGAAAGCAATACCATTATCAATACTATTAAAAATGGCACTTGTTTGTTTATATATCATCCCTCAACAAAATATCTGCTGGGCTCTAAAATACTAAATGGCTGACTGGACACGACAACAAGGATGGATGATAACAAAAAGCTTCCCGATAACTATCGGGAGGCTTTTTTGTTTTTATGTCAAAAGTCAACTCTTGCAGGAAAGACGGGAAGGCGATAAGAAATCGCAAGTGGAAAATCAAAATTTTCTTTCTTATTGGTTATTATCTGGTTCATTGTTTTTGACAGCATCGTTGGGCTGAGGTCTATCTAAAGCTTTGTTGAATGGTAAGAAAACTCATCCAGGTCATAATGGCTACTACTATCCAACCTGTTATTTGCATCCAGGGCGGATGCTGGTAGGAGGAGAATAATTTTTTCTTTGTTACCGCGATCAGCATGATGGCCAGCGCTACCGGCAGTATCAATCCGTTCAATACACCTGCTGCAACAAGAATGTAAGTGGGTGGTTGTTTCAGCAAAACAAATACAACCGTAGAAAAAACGATAAAACCGGAGATCAGCCAACGTTGATTTTTTTCTAAAGAGGGGCTAAAGGTTTTCCAGAAAGAAACAGAAGTATAAGAGGCGCCAATAACGGAAGTAATAGCTGCCGACCATAAAACCACGCCAAAAAATTTATATCCTGCGTTTCCGGCAGCGATCCCGAAAACAGAAGCGGCAGGATTTTTTTCAGTAAGCGCTGAACCGCCCCATACCACACCTAATGCTGCTAAAAATAAAACATACCGCATGATAGCTGTAACGATTATGCCGGTAATGGCGCTTCTGTTTACCTGTGGAATAGCGGCAACACCCTTTATATTTGCATCCAGCAAACGATGTGCTCCTGCAAAGCTGATATATCCGCCAACTGTTCCACCTACTAATGCAACGATCATTTTTACATCAATTATCTCTGGCCAGAAAGTATGCTGAATAGCTTTCGCAAATGGCGGGTGTGAAGCAAACATCACATACACCGTTAATGCTATCATCGCTACACCCAAAATCTTTACGAAAACATCAATTGCTTTTCCCGCCTCTTTTGTCCAGAAAATAAATAATGCAATAGCGCAACTAATAATAGCTCCCCATTTGGCATCAAGACCGGTTAGTACTTCAAGTCCCAAACCGCAACCCGCTATATTACCTACATTAAATGCAAGACCACCAAAGGCAACCAGTATAGCCAATACATGTCCAAGCCCCGGCAATAATTTATTGGAAAGGTCCTGCGCCCGTTCTTCGCTGACTGTAATGATCCTCCAAATATTTAGCTGCGCTCCGATATCAATAAGAATGGAAATAAGAATAACAAAACCAAAACTGGTGAGTAATTGCTGTGTAAATACGCTGGTATTATTTAAAAACCCCGGGCCGATGGCGGAAGTTGCCATTAAAAAGGCTGCACCGAGTATAGCAGAGTTTTTTTTCATCTCCCAGCCCCCTGATCCTTCAATGAGCCCAGGACAGCTTTTAGTCGTTGATAATTTAATAGTTCATTTTCTTATCGCATCATAAATAGCTTTGGCGAACTCAACGGCATGTTTCCCGTCGCCGTGGATACAAATTGTTTCTGCGACTATGGGAATTTTTTTGCCAGAAACGGTTGTCACGGTTTTATCGTTTATCATTTGCAATACCTGTTGAACAGCTTTATCAGTATCTTCTGTCAATGCATTGGGTTGTGAACGGGGTGTCAAACTTCCATCGTCCCCGTAAGTTCGGTCAGCGAAGACTTCACTGGCGGTTTTTAATCCGGTTGCTTTTGCTTCGCTGATGGAATGGCTTCCGCTAAGCCCGTACATGATAAGGCTTGTATCAAAATCTTTTACTGCCCGTGCAATTGCTTTTGCAATAACCGCATTTTTAGCCGACATATTATATAATGCCCCATGTGGCTTTACATGATGGAGGTTTATGTCAAATGAATCTGCGATCTCTTTTATGATGATCAACTGCTGTTCCACCAACTCATAAATTTCATCCGGTGGCAAACTCATTTCATTCCTTCCAAAATTTTCCTTGTCAAAAAAGGAAACATGTGCGCCAACGGCCACTTTATGTTTTACCGCCAGTTCAATGGTTTGCCACATAGTTTTTTCATCACCTGCATGATAACCGCATGCGATACTAGCGGAGCTGATAAAAGGCATAATAAGTGCATCATTGCTCATTCCTTCTCCCATATCGCAGTTTAGGTCAACCTCCCTCAAACCCTCTCCAAAGGAGTGGGCTTTCGAAGATTCCTTTTTATTATGATTTTCTGATTTATGCGGCATTACTTGTTTAATAATTCATCCAGTTTGAATTTACAGGCATTTTGCAATTGCAGCAAATGTTGTTGTTGTTTTATAAAAAGCTCTTCAGCTGTTTGCTGGTTGGTGAAACGGAATATGAAAAGGTCTCCTGGTTTCATTTGTGCCATCCGGGAATGGTGTGCTGAAATAACATGCGCCACTCTTGGATAGCCGCCAGTAGTTTGATGATCGGCCATTAAAACAATAAGCTGGCCATCAGGCAGCAACTGTACAGTACCAAAACCAACTGCAGAAGAAACTACTTCTTCATGGGTTATAGTTGACAACGGTTTACTTTTCAGGCGATACCCCATCCTGTCCGACTGGTTAGTGATAAGAAAGGCCTGTTCAAAGAATTGCTCCTTTGATTTATCTGTTATCTGGTTCCATTCATTACCGGGCAATACTAATATCTCTTTCGCACTGTTATCATCACCCCAATTACTATCCGTCTTCCACGGCAATGCCTCAAATTCTTTTTTACCCAATAAATGACAAAGATCAACCGGGTTACGAAACCCGATCTCATCATCTTTTTGCAAAGCCCTTCCATTATATCCACCTGCCCCTGCTTTCAGGTGAGTGCTCCGGCTATTCAGCCATGCAGGCATATCTAAACCGCCGTGAACAGCGAGATAAGCCCTTGCCCCTTTTTCTATCCTGTGAAATTGTAAGATGCTGTATTTACTTACTAATACAGGACGTAAACAAGGAACTTCTTCTCCATTGACGGTGGCGGAAAAATCAGCGCCACTGAAAGCGATCAGTGATGGCTGTTCAAAGAAAAATGCAGAGGCGGGAAAATGCATTTCAATCACTGCTTCATCAAGATGGTTGCCTACTAATATATTGGCGAGTTGTGCAGACAGTTTATCCATTGCACCTCCGGGGTTGATACCGAGATGCTGCCAGCCATAGCGGCCCATGTCCTGCACAGTATCCAGCACACCGGCTTTAATAATTCTCAAATTCATTTTTACTGATTGAAATGAACTGAACCGTGACCCCGGCTTTTAGCAAAGTTGGCGTTTCTTTTTCTGCATTAAATAATTTCAGGGGTGTTCTTCCAATTATCTGCCAGCCACCCGGTGATGCCAGCGGGTAAATACCGGTTTGTTTTCCCGCAATGCCAAGGCTGCCGGCTGCGACATTTACTGGCTGGGTTTTTCGGGGCATAGCAATTTTATCATCTACTTCACCCATATAGCTGAACCCGGGCAGGAAACCCAGCATATATACCCTGTATTGTTTTGAAGTATGAATATGTATCACTTCTTCCATTGTAATATTTTTTTCACCGGCCAGGTGTTCCATATCAGGGGCGAATTCTTTTTCATAGCAAACAGGGATAGTGATAAGTTCTGATGCGGTTTCTTTTTCCGGTACAGGTTGTTGCAGCCGCAGATGCAATTGTTCGCTGATGAATTCATACACCGTTTTACCAGCCGGTTTTTTTTTGCTGGTATTATATATATCATAACAGACAGTAATGGAGCTGTAGGCGGGAATAGTTTCAATCATACCCTGCAGCGGATCATTTGAGAGCTGGTAAAACAAAGCGAGTACTTTTTGGTTAATAGTATCGTCTATTACATTGCCGAAATCAATAGTGACAGCAGCATCGCCCAGCGGAAAAATACGGTATGAAGGAATAGCAGAATTCATGTAAAACCATTTGAAGATACCAACTTAACTTTACTCCCCGATGTCCCGGATAAACAGAAGCGATACAATCAACCTTTTTTCCAAGTTAACACTTCGCCGTGCCTGGAACGGCATCAGGGTATTGAGCAGTTATTATATCAGTAAATGGACGAAGAAACCTGTTCAATGGGGTTACCCTGTTTCAATTTCTTTTGAACCTACAACATCCTGCAATCTTCGTTGTCCTGAATGTCCCAGCGGGTTAAGAGCTTTTACCCGCCCTACGGGGATGCTCCAGCGGGATTTCTTTAGCGAGACGATAGATCAGTTGCACAAGGAGCTGCTTTATCTTGTTTTTTATTTCCAGGGCGAACCCTACCTGAATCCTGATTTTTTAGATATGGTAAAATATGCTTCGCAAAAGAAAATATATACCGCTACTTCCACCAATGCGCATTATTTGACAGATGTCAATGCAAAGCGAACAATTGAAAGCGGGTTAGACCGTTTGATCATATCTATTGATGGCACAACGCAGGAGGTGTATCAGCAATATCGTGTGGGTGGACGATTAGATAAAGTAATTGAAGGAGCTAAAAATATCGTCAAATGGAAGAAAGAACTGAAAAGCAAAACACCGTTTGTTGTATTTCAGTTCCTGGTAGTAAAGCCCAATGAACACCAGGTAGAAGATGTAAAAAAGCTGGCCAAAGAAATCGGAGTGGATGATGTATGGTTTAAAACAGCGCAGGTTTATGATTTTGAGAAAGACCCCAATGGCCTGATACCGACAATAGATAAATACAGCCGCTACCGAAAAACCAGCACAGGACGTGAGTTTAAAGGCAAGCTGGCCAACCAATGCTGGCGGCTCTGGCATGATCCCGTTATTACCTGGGATGGACTGGTGGCACCCTGTTGTTTTGATAAAGATGCACAGCACCGATTGGGCAACCTGAAAGAAAAATCTTTTAAAGAGATCTGGAAGAATGGGGAATACACTAAATTCAGGACTAAGATATTGAAGGGAAGAAAGAATATAGACATTTGTGCCAACTGTTCAGAAGGAACAAAAGTCTGGAGCGACGGCTGATATTTACATTGCGTTTGACCATTAAACCGTGACATCATGCAAATGCCTTCATCGGTATCAACCCGGCTGCAATACCAGCATAAATCATTACTTGATATTATTGATGACCTGTCAGATGAACAGATCAGGATGCATATCCATCCCGGGAAATGGTCCATTTTTGAGAACATAGTCCATTTGCAAACATACCAGCATACAATGATCAAACGTATCCGGCAAATACTGGATGAAGAAAGCCCGGCCTTTGGGGTTTATACAGCAGAGGCGGATCCTTTATTTCTTGATAATTGTTCTAAATCTTCGAGGGAGATAATGCAGGACCTGCTGACAACAAGAAAAGAAATGTCAGCGGGCATATTGTCTTTCAAAGAGACAGACCTGGAAAAAACCGGGCTGCATCCTAAGTATGGAAAAATGAATATCGTGCAATGGCTGAATTTTTTCCTCTTGCATGAAGCGCATCATCTTTTCACCATTTTTAAGTTGACGGCGGAGTTGAAGAAATAGCTAAGAGGACAAAGGAGGGAAAGAGAAAAAGAGTCAGCTTAAATTTTCTTCCTTTTTCCCAATACACTCTTTATTTCTCCTGAGCTTGCGAAGTCGCTTGCTCTTAGCTCACCAACTCTTCATCTCCTGATAAATAGAGGTATAGAAGGAAACAAACCCTTCACAAAAACTACGGACTGATTCGGAAAGCAGCTTCATGGAATTTTTTTTAGATAAAATGCTCAAGATGGAGATCGTACAAAAGAAACCTTTTTCATCATATACGACAATACTACAAAGAGGGGATTTTTTGCACGAATGCTGCATGAGTTTGTTAATAATTACTCCAGAGCTGTAATTTAGCCGGTCAGGAACTTAAAGGAAGCAACTTCTCCATCCTTTAAACGTTCTATTTTGTATTAAATAAACCGTGACATCATGGGAATAGAACAGGATATACAGCAGGTAAAATTCAGAAACGAGTACCAGAAAGCGTTTATCAATATTCTTTATACGCACGGATGGTTGTCCGAAAAAGCGAAAGAATTTTTTGCGGATGAAGACATTACGCCACAGCAGTTTAACATCCTCAGGATACTGCGTGGAAGTCACCCTCAGCCATTGTCCACTTTACAGATCCGGGAGAGGATGCTGGATAAAATGAGTGACACCAGCCGTATTGTTGACCGTCTGATCACCAAAGGACTGGTAAAAAAAGGAACTTGTAAAATGGACCGCCGCCTGGTGGACATAACCATCACAGATAAAGGGAAAAAGCTATTGGAAAAACTGGATACACGCCAGGATGAAATGGACAATATCATAAATAACCTCACTCCAAAGGAAGCCATTACTTTAAGCGACCTGCTTGATAAGATCCGTAAAAGCAACCTGCAATAATCTCCGGATAAAGTACCGAAACATGAAACTGACTTTCAGCATTTTTTTTACCTTGTTTTTTTATACTTCCCTGTTCTCCCAACCTATTAATGAATTCCGGGGTGTATGGATCGCCACAGTTGAAAATATTGACTGGCCATTGAGAGGTATGGTAAATTCAGTTGATCAGAAAGCCGAGTATATCCGTCAACTGGATATGCATAAGAAAAATGGCATGAATGCCGTGATCGTACAGGTGCGACCTTCGGCGGATGCTTTTTATCCTTCACCTTATGAGCCATGGAGCCAATGGCTTACAGGAGTGCAGGGCCGGCCTCCGTCACCTTATTATGATCCTTTACAGTTTATGATAGAAGATGCGCATAAAAGAGCCATGGAGTTTCATGCCTGGCTGAACCCTTACCGGGCGGATAACAAGATCGGCGGATCCTCCATTGCACGGAATCATATTACCCGCCTGCACCCGGGGTGGTTACTGACTTATGGCGATAAAAAATATTTTGATCCGTCGAATAAACAGGCCCAGGACTTTGTAGTGAATGTAGTTCGCGATATAGTACAGCATTACGCTGTTGATGCCATTCACATGGATGATTATTTTTATCCCTACCGGATACCCGGGAAAGCATTTCCTGATGGCCTGGCATACAGAGCTTCCCGGAGCACATTATCAAAAGATGACTGGAGAAGAAGCAATGTGGATTCTATCATTTCAATGATAAGTACTGTTATAAAAAAAGAAAAACCCTGGTGCAAATTCGGCATATCCCCTTTCAGTGTATGGCGCAATAAAGACAAAGATCCGATGGGGAGTGATACAAAAGCCGGCGTAACTAATTATGACGATCTGTATGCGAATATCCTATTGTGGCTACAGGAAGGATGGATTGATTATGTAGCACCCCAGCTATACCTTGAAATAGGGCACAGTAAAATTGCGTATGAAACAATGCTGGATTGGTGGAGCCGGCACAGCTACGGCAGGCATGTTTACATAGGGCATGGTATTTACAGAACCAATGAGAGGAATATCGCCTGGAAAAACCCGGATGAATTGCCTGATCAGATAAAATTACTGAGGCAATACCCGAATATCCAGGGCAGTATTTATTTCAGCAGTACATCTTTTAACCGTAACCCGAATGGATGGAATGATAGCCTGCAAAACAATTATTATAAAACGCCGGCATCTATACCTGTAATGGAATGGCTGCCTGAAAATGCCGAACAGTAGCTGTTCTGCGTTTTAGTGATCGGTCTCCCATCTTTATGGTTTTATCGCATTGGGCTTTTGCTCCAGGTAGTTGACATAATCCAGCGATCCAAGGCGAAAGCGCAAAGGAACAGAAGTTATTTTTTCAAGTTGTAGTTCTTTTTTACAGAAAAAACCCAGGTTATTGCTGTAAAAATTTAAAGGGACAGGCTTTAGCGAAGTATAATTCATTTGCCTGCTCAATGAAGCGGTATATGTCTTTTGTTTATTAAGGATTTTATAACGGTAATTTTCGAAACAATTAGTATAATGTGTTGTATCGTTTGCTGAAAAGCTATTGATTCCGTATTCTTTTTTCACACAACTTACCTGCGCAGAAATTTCCGCATTAAAAAATACAATCCACACAACAACAAAACAAAAACCCCGTTGCACCATCTTATTCCTTTTAGTTTTGTAAATTTACGGCCTGATTTTTGTTGAAAGGCGGAATTTTTGCCTAAATTGACCTTTTAGGAAGAAAACCCTGCCACAAAGCACCATTTATAACATTATGGCCTTAAGCCAATCATTACAGCAGAAGTTACTACAGAAATTGTCGCCGCAGCAGATTCAGCTAATGAAACTGCTGCAAGTACCTACGGCAAACCTGGAGGAACGGATTAAGGAAGAACTGGAAGAAAATCCGGCCCTGGAACTGGACGAAGAAAAACACGAAGATGGCGCTGATGATCTGAAGGATGAATTCAGCGATAGTGCCGATACGGAATTTGATGATAAAGACGGCAGCGAAAACGACTATGGTGATGTGGATGTAAGCGAATATGTGCGGGATGGAGATGATGATGTGGCTGATTATAAATTAAGGGACGACAATTACCCCGAGGACGATGATAAAAAGCAACTTCCGTTTAAAACAGAGATCAGCTTTTACCAGGTATTGCTGGATCAACTGGGATTATTGAAACTGGACGATAAAGAACGAAAAATAGCGGAGCAGATCGTGGGCAGTATTGATGAAGATGGATATCTGCGCCGGGAGACCTCTGCTATTGTTGATGACCTTGCTTTCCGGCAGAATATCAGCACCACTGAAGCTGAAGTAGAATCCATCATACAACTGATTCAGCGATTTGAACCACCGGGTGTGGCCGCCAGGGACCTGCAGGAGTGCCTGTTACTCCAACTGCAGCGGCAAAAGAATGAAGGGAAGGAAGTGGATACAGCCATGATGGCCATCAAAAAATATTTCGATGAGTTTACCAAGAAACATTATGAAAAAATACAACGCGGCCTGGGTATAGATGAAGACCAGTTGAAGGAAGTAATGCAGCAGATTGTCCGGCTTAATCCCAAACCGGGCGGCACAATAGGAGGTATTACTAAAGCGGAAAGTTATGTGGTACCCGATTTTTTTATTTTCAATAATGCCGGTAAACTGGAAATAACCCTGAACTCACGCAATGCGCCTGAACTGCGCATCAGCGAAGGCTACCGGGACATGATGAAAGAATATGACCGGGGCGCCAAAAAAGATAAACGCCAGAAAGAAGCTGTTCTTTTTATCAAACAAAAGATTGACGCGGCCAAGTGGTTCATTGATGCGATCAAACAGCGGCAGCATACGCTGATCAGTACTATGACGGCTATCATGAATCACCAGTATGAATTTTTCCTGACCGGCGACGAAACCAACCTGCGCCCCATGATCCTGAAAGATATTGCTGAAAAAACGGGGTTGGATATTTCTACCGTAAGCCGGGTGGCCAACAGCAAATTTGTACAAACAGAGTTTGGTACCTACCGTTTGAAATTCTTCTTCAGTGAATCATTAAGTACGGACAGTGGTGAAGAAGTGTCAACAAGGGAAGTAAAAAAGATATTAAGCGACCTGATAGAAGCGGAAAGCAAGAAACGCCCTTTAAGTGATGAGCGATTGACAGAATTGCTCCAGGAAAAAGGGTATAATATCGCACGCCGTACTGTGGCTAAATACCGGGAACAGTTGAATATACCTGTTGCAAGGTTGAGGAAAGAGTTGTGAGCTAAGAGTGATCCTTCGACAAGTTCAGGAGAGAGTTGGTATTTTTTGGCGAGGGGTACAAAATTTAAAGATGAATGATTAAGCTTTTTTTTTATACCTCGGTTCTCTTAATTTCTTTTTACAATAATTCCCCAGCACAGTCTATACCCATTACAGATAACGGTATTTCCAAAAATTATTCTTTCATTCGTTCTGTATTTAACAGTATTACAAATACAGGCGGTCTTGATTCCTTCTATAGTAAACTCTATACATTAAAAATAACCGGGCAAGGTATTGTTTCCATTGTGCATATCGGGGATTCGCATATACAGGCGGATTTTTTATCCGGTGTTGTCAGAAATAATTTGCAGCAATTCTTTGGTAATGCCGGAAGGGGGCTGGTGTTTCCTTACCAACTTGCTCAGTCAAATGCTCCTTCGGATATCAGCAGTTCCTCCAATACAAGATGGCAATTTAACCGGGTAGCCCATCCTGAAATTCCTGTCAGCTATGGTGTTTCAGGATATGGAATAAAAACGGATACCGAAGGTGCTTCGATTAATTTTTCATTAAAGCCTGGTGGTTCCGGCCCCCAGTTATTTAACCGGTTAAAATTTTTCCTTGACAGCAATGAAACCAATTCATGGTTATTGCAGGCGGATAATAACAGCACGCCTTTTCTTGTAAAGAAGGCAGGTGATTCAGTGTATTCCGAAATAGCGCTGGAAGAAAATACCAATAGCTTTTCTTTTTCATCGCTTCCCTCCGGTAATACGAAACAGTTTTATGGTGTATCGCTGGAGAATTCCAGTCCCGGTATTTTGTATCATACTATTGGTGTGAACGGCGCCAGGTACGACCACTATAATATCGCTTCGCTATTCTGGAAACAACTGGCCGGGCTGAATGCCGATCTATTCATTATTTCTCTCGGTACTAATGAAGCGCAGGGGTCAGGATTTAATGAAGCAGGTTTTCAGAAAGAACTGTCATTGTTTATACAAAAAATAAAAACGGTGGCCCCGAACGCTGCTGTTCTTATTACTACTGCTGCGGATTCTTATAAAAAAAGAAAGTTCAATACCGTCCTAAAGCAAATAAATGGCTCATTGGTCAATTATTGCGGCCAAAACAATATTCCATCCTGGGATCTCTACCGCATCACCAATGGATATGGCTCATCGTATAACTGGGCTAAAAAAGGATTGATGAACAGGGACAGGATACATTTTACCGCCGAAGGTTATCGCATCCAGGGAACCCTTTTGTTCAGTGCGCTGGCGAAAGGATATAATAGGTATATCAGCAACTACTGATACTAAAACGGCAGATCGTCATCGCTGCTGGTGAAAGTAGTATTTTGAAAATCTTCCTCATTGCTTTTATTAGCGGCAGCCGGAGCGGCGGCGCCGGCTAATTCTATCTTCCACGCTTTTACATCGGTGTACCAACGGCCATTGTATTCACGGCTTTCCACATCAAAATCCACCTTCAGCTGGTCGCCAACTTTTAACTGGCTGGTATTGATCTTATCTCCCCAGATAGAGATACAAACTTTTTTGGGGTATTGGCTGCTTTCGGTTTCTACAATGATGTCCTGTTTTTTCCATTCACCGTTTTTGCCGGTACCTGTTTGCAGGGGAAGTAGCTGGATAAGTTTAGCGGTAAGTTGCATGAGAGATATTTTCTGTTTCTGCGAAATTAATAGAATAATCATTCTGAGAAGTACCCGTATTGCTCTTTTCTCCATGAATTTCATGGTGAACGCCATATGCCTCTACACACAAGAGCTATCTGTCACTTGCTTTATTATTGTATACTCGTTTGGGAAGAAAGAAGCTGGACTGCCTTGTCAAGCTAAAATGCTCCTGTCTCAAAGGCTATTAACTTTGTTTTGCCGTTTTTATACTTCAGTTTTAAAATTAAGACGGCTCCAGTGAAAGGTCGATGAAAATACAGTGAAAAGACATTTCCCCTTTTGCTGATTCTATACACTTCGATCATCCGCTTAGTATTTACATCCATTGGTTCATGCGTAAATACAACTCTTTTACCACATACATCTTTTAGAATGCAATTTTCAAAATATTTCACCGTATCAACTATATGAATTTCAAGAGAATCTTTACAGGCGTAAAATGTGCTGGTAAACTGTTCTGTTTCGATTGCTGCTTGCAATAACAGGCAATCCAAGCTTTTTTGGCCTTTTGCAGAGACCATTAATAACGTAATAAAGATTGTAATAAAAATTTTCATTGCCGGAATTCAACAAATTACTGAATTGTCAAAATGGTATTAAGGTTTGTCCTCAACCAACCTGAAATTACCGGGAAGGATTGACTTTTACTTCTTTTCTGATTCTCTACTCAAAAAGGTTGTAGCCCATATCTGCTTATTAGCTTTATGCGTAAGCGAGCGACCCCGCTTTAATCTATAACGATATTACTAAATTACAATTCTCTTTCATAGTGAGCAGGCTCTGCTTTTTGCAAATTGAATATTTGATCTGGATAGACTTTCGGGAAGAAAATAAATAGTCGCATAACTCTTTTCCTCCTTTCCTCTTTTATTCTCTTAGCTTAAAATTGTAAATATATCGGCATCACCGGCTCCGCTGATTTGAAAACCCCGTATAGCAATACAAAAGCAAAGAATACAGCGAGATAAGCAACCATCGGTATTTTGGGAAAACGTTCAATGATCCTGTCGGCATAATCATCAGGGATAGCATGAAGTAAAACCGCCAGCAGCATCATTCCAAGCACCGGTTTATAATTTTCAAAAAAAGCGCCCCATACGGAAAAACTGAAATCATGGGTGATCTGGTGGA
>JAATGJ010000160.1 GCA_015654695.1 Chitinophagales bacterium
AATTAATAAAAAAATAAGATCAATCATTATGAGAAAAAAATTTTTAAACTCCGCTTGTGTAGTATTATTAGTTATCGGGGTTACTTCATGTAACGATTCAACGAACACGAGCACTACCACAAACGATACTACTATGTCTGACAAACCCGTTAAAACAGAAGAAGCCTGGGTAAGCCTGTTTGATGGCAAGACCCTGAATGGCTGGCATGGCTTTAATAAAACCGGGGAAATAAAAAACTGGGCCATTGAAGACGGGGCCATGGTTTGTCTTGGAGCAGCTAAAGATGCGCATGGCGGCGATATTGTTTCAGACAATCAATATGAAAATTTCGAAATGACCTGGGAATGGAAAGTGACTAAGGGAGGCAACAGCGGTGTAATGTATCACGTAATTGAAAACCCGAAATACCAGGCTCCTTATGAAACCGGGCCTGAATACCAGATGATAGATGATATTGATTTTCCCGATAAACTGGAAGAATGGCAAAAGTCCGGCGCTGATTATGCAATGAATATGACCAATGATAAAAAGAAACTAAAACCGGTGGGTGAATGGAACACCAGTAAAATAGTTTTTAATAAAGGACATGTTGAACATTGGCTTAATGGTGAAAAAGTGATTGAGTTCCAGGCATGGGATGATGCATGGACGAAAAAGAAAACAGAAGGCAAATGGAAAGATTACCCGGATTACGGGTCAGCTAAAAAAGGAGGCATCGCGTTGCAGGATCATGGAAATAAAGTGTATTTCAAAAATATCATGATACTCCCGCTGCCGGAATAGCAGTCGAAACAAAAGAACAACAACTAAGGATTTTACAAACCGGAATTGCATGATGCATTCCGTTTTTTTTTCGGATCAGTTGTCTATCTCCGCTCCGAAAAATCCTGTATCAGCCAGCACCCTGCAGCCATCAGTATAATTCAGCAATGTATTTTTAATAATTGCTGTCAGGTCTTCTTTACTTGTACAGAAAGATGCTTTGATAAGGGACAGCTTATAAGAATTGATCTTAAAGAAAGCCAGCCTCGCTGTCTGGGCTGTATGCTCATCTATAAACTGAAATTCTTCGGCTATATGCGCCTGGTCGTTGTAGTATGGCTTGTTCATACGTACGGATATTAGTGGTTTTACAAATATTGGATAGTGTTCTCCCGTAAAGATAAATTCAAAATCGCCGCTTCTTTGCTATAAACTACGTTTTAACTGCACCGGGTATTGATAAATCGGGTGTTAGTACTTGGTAATTATTCGCAGGAAAAAAGTACTTCTTACAGAAACCGCGGGGAATAATACGACTCAAAATTAATTCACAACATTAGCACAATATTTGACTTTGCTATTCTGTTTGCAATCCAATATTCATGAAAAACCTTTACTGCTTATTTCTTATTGTCTTTTCTGCAACCAGCCTCTACAGCCAAAACAAACAGGTGCCTGTTGAAGCTGTTGAACTTCCTGATTCACGTTACCAGTTTATCAATAAAAATACCGGGCTAAAAGTAAATGATCTCGTTTGGGACGAAACTGAACCTTTTGTCAATGGTTTTGCAAAAGTAGCTACCGCGCATAAATGGGGATTCGTTGACAGGTCTGGTAACCCCATTACCAACAGATACTATGAAGGGGCCCGGAACTTCGTCAGTAAGCTCGCGGCGGTACAACAAAATTCCAAATGGGGATTTATTGACGAAAAGGGAACAACAATTATTCCTTTTGAATATGACATTGTATATGATTTTAAAGAAGCCGTTACCGCGGTGTATAAAAACAATACATGGTTTTTAATAAATAAAAAGGGTGATGTCATCAAACAACTGGATATAGATATATTCCTGGGATTTAAAAACGGGACGGCCCGCATTACCCGCAAGGGCCGGTCAGGTAGTATGAATACCAGTGGTCAGATCATTTCAATGGAGCCCGAAAAAAAAATTGTATCAAAAAAAACAAACCCGGTTGTTGCCAGGAATACTTCCTCACAAGCAGCGCCATGTCCCGATAATATAGGATTTGAATATGGAAATTTTACCAACTGGAATTCTTTTATTGGTGATGTAGCTGCGCCGGGTGATGTTAATACCATTACAGTTAACCCATCACCTCCCACTGCTAACAGGCATGTGATATATGCTGCATCCACGCCGTCCGCATTAGATCCTTATGGATTATTCCCGACTAATCCTCCCGATGGAAGTGGTTATGCATTGAAACTTGGCAATGATGTAAATGGCGCAGAAGCGGAAAGGGTGAGTTACCAGATTAATGTTCCCGCTGGTTCGGCAGATGCTTCTATTACTTACAGGTATGCTGTCGTGTTCCAGGATCCGGGACACCAGATATACGAACAACCAAGGTTCAGTGCGAAGGTGCTGGATGTATTAACAAATACATATTTGCCCTGTGCATCGTATGAATATGTATCTGATGCATCTCTTCCCGGCTTTTATAGTTCAACAGTCAATGATTCGGTTAAATGTAAGGCATGGGCTTCTGTATTTATTAATTTAAGCGCTTATGCGGGCAGAACATTGATGCTGGAGTTTACTACCGCTGATTGTACAAAGGGCGCACACTGGGGTTATGCTTACGTGGATGTTGGTGATTGTAATATCACCGCCGGTATTCAATACCAGTGCAACCCAAGCATGGCTACATTAAGCGGGCCTCCCGGATTTGAGTTTTATAACTGGTGGGATAATAGCTTTAGTACATTGCTGGGTACAGGACAAAATGTACTATTAACCCCGGCACCGCCGCTTAATACAACGCTGCATGTAGAGGTTATACCTTTTAATGGGTTTGGTTGCAGTGATACATTAGAAGTACTGGTGACTAATAATACTCCCACCGCTGATGCAGGGCCGGACAAATCTATTTGCCCAGGCATAGCAACTACTATAGGAACCAGCGCTGTTGCTGGTAATACTTATTCATGGTCGCCTGCAACGTACTTATCAAATCCTAACATTGCTTCACCGGTATCCAACGCTCTTGTTTCAACAACATATATCGTTACAGTTATCAATACTGCTAATGGCTGCACGGACATGGATACAATGGAGGTTATAGTTAATCCAAAGCCTGTAGCTGGTTTTAACCCCGGCACTGCCCAGTGCCTGGCAGGAAACAGTTTTACATTTGCCAACACATCCACGATCAGTTCCGGCAGTTTAACGTATAGCTGGGATTTTGGTGATGGTAATTCTTCCACACAAACAAGCCCGGTACATAGTTATGCAAACGCAGGGGTCTATAGCGTAAAACTTGTTGTAACCGGCAATAACGGTTGTAAGGATAGTGTTACACATTCTGCCGTAACAGTAAATTCAAATCCTATTGTAAGTACCAGCAATGATCTTTCTATTTGCAGGGGTAATACAATTCAACTGCAAACAACAGGCGCCCAAGCTTACACATGGAGCCCTGCACTGAATTTAAGTTGCAGCGATTGTTCCAACCCTGTTGTGTCTCCCATTGCATCTGGCAGGTATATCGTCCGGGGAATTGATAATGCAGGCTGCCCGGGTTTAGATACGATCAACATCACGGTTTTTCAACCTATCCAGCTAAATGTATCGCCCGGTAACGCAATATGTGAACAGCAATCCATAAACTTACTGGCCAGCGGTGCTGTTTCTTATATATGGTCTCCCGCACAAGGCCTGAGCAGTACTGTCATTGCTGATCCTGTAGCTACACCTGCTGCCACTACCCAATACCGTGTTATTGGTTTTGACGGGCACAATTGTTTTACTGATACTGGTTTTGTATTAATAACGGTTAATCCAAAACCGACCCTGGAGCTTGGCCCTGATCTGACCTTATCTACAGGAACTATTTATCCTTTTGATCCTGCCGTTACTAATGGCCCCATTGTTTCATGGCAATGGACACCTGCTACTAACCTGAACTGCACGGCCTGTCCTGATCCTTCGGCCACTATTAAAAAAGATATTACCTATCATACATCCATCAGAAATGTTTATGGCTGTACAGCTACCTATTCAATAAAGATCAAAACATTTTGCGAAGGGTCACAGGTTTTTATTCCTAACGCGTTTACACCAGATGGTGATGGAGTCAATGACATTTTAATGGTAAGGGCAAAAGGAATAGAACTGGTTCGTTCTTTCAGGATATTCTCCCGCTGGGGTGAACTGATCTTTGAAAAAACAAATTTTTCTCCCAACATTCCTTCGTTTGGGTGGGATGGAAAAATAAAAGGAGTGACCGGGCCCGCTGAAGTTTATGTTTATACAGCTGAAGTGACTTGTGACAACCTGCAGACCTATACTTTTAAAGGAAATGTTTCAATATTAAAATAAAAGCCTGCCATGAAACTAACTTTACTCCTTCCTTTTTTCTTTCTTCTGCTCCTAAACAATTGGCGAACCGAAGCCCAGCAGGATATTAATTTTTCACAGTTCTATGAATTGCCTTTATTGAGAAACCCTGCCCTGGCCGGGATATTTAATGGCAACGTAAGACTTACCGCAGGCTACAGGAACCAATGGCAAAGTGTAACTGTTCCGTACAGGACGATGGCGCTTGGCACAGAGATAAAATTTTTCAAAGGCCTTAGCAAAGGTGATTTTGTAACAACAGGTTTCCAGGTTACCAATGATGTTGCCGGCGATGCAAATCTCAAACGCACTCAATTCCTGCCTGTTCTCAATTATCATAAGATGCTGAACGAAGAAAGTAATGCCTATATTTCTGTTGCATTTATGGGTGGACCTGTTAACGAAAGTTTTGATCCGGGCAAACTACGGTTCGATGACCAGTTTGTGAATGGTTCTTACAGTGCTTCCAATCCTACCAGCCAGACATTTAGTAATACAAGATTTAATTACCTGGATGCCTCTACAGGTATCAGTTTCAGCAGCCTGATTAATAATTACCTGAAATTTTATATTGGGGCGGGATTGTTTCATATTACCAGGCCGGCATTAACCTTTATGCAGGATAATGAAGTCAGGTTAAATAGAAAATGGGTATTCAACGCCGGTGTGTCAGCCTACACCAATATGTACAACAGGATCGTTATTTATGCAGACTATTTTATGCAGGGAGGCAACAGGATGGCACAAGGCGGATTTTTATTCACCCGTAATTTTGATCCTCAGGGCGATGAATCCAGGTTGTCCCTTTCAGGCGGCGCAGTTTATCGTTATAAAGACGCTGTAATACCTGTAATAAAAATAAATACCAATAAGCTGAGCATTGGATTTAGCTATGATGTCAATACCAGTAAACTAAAAACTGCATCGGCCTACAGGGGTGGGTTCGAAATGACATTATCTTATATGGGCCTCTGGAATAAGGAAAATAGTGATGCTGAAAAAGTTAACTGCCCGATTAAAAACTGGTAAATACAGCTTATTCTGAGTAAGAAGTTTCTGCTCTTACCACTTTCATTTTATCATCCAGGTAAAATACGAACTTATACGGCTTGCGGATAGCTGTAGTTTTATCATCCACTTTTGGCGTCTCTGTTATCTCAAACTTGTGCACAACTATCCAGTTTATTGCAGACAACTTATCTCCGACAGATTTTAATTCTCCATACAAGACAGGCTGGTAAGGCTGCCCCTTAAAAAGCCTGGTGGTTATATATTCACCGATCCTTTCGCTGGCAAGTTCTTTAGCCGACCTGTTGATCTGTGCGTTTGAAACAAATGGTAACATGAATAGTATAAAAAGAATTGTCCGCATAACGAAGAGTTTTATGTTGATGAATCAGTATCTGCGGCCACGAAGAGATGGAAGATAATGATAATATAACAAAATCCCTCCTGCGAAATGATGAACGGTCAGCAAAAATACTGTGAACTAAAAAAATACAATTCAAACAACCGTTTCAGCAATTAAAACATGATGAGTTTGCCCCGGGACATGGTGACGGATAGATTTGTCATAAAATATAAAAAATGAAAAAGATCGTCACCTTAGTTGTCATAGCACTGACCATCAGCCTAAGCCTGCAGGCACAGGAAGTAAAACCTGAAGCGGGTAAACAGTTTATGCAGATCAATACTGTAGAATCGGTGTTGGCCGGTGGATTAGGTCGTTCTAAAATGATCATCACCAACCCCGATGGATCTCAAAAAGAGACGGATCTTGAAAATCTTTTTAGCATGACAGGTATTAATTTCAAAAACATTAAGGAAAACGAAGACAAGATCATCAAAACACTAAAGAACTATACAGACGATGGCTGGAAACTGGATCATGTGACATCACTTACACTGAGCCAGAACGATAGTGGTTCCGGTGGTATTTTTATGACGAGATATTTGTTATCGAAACCACTGGAGAAAAAAGGGTTTTAAAAAATATCATTAATTTCAGGAAAGACCAATAGTTGTAAATCCCCGTAATGCCCGGGCATTGCGGGGATTTTTTTGAAGAAAATATTCCAGCCAGTTACTATTTACTGAGCGGTTAGCTGATCAACCGTATGGATCACGATTTGCGGCTTTTCTTTATATAACTCTACCTTGCCGGTGATGCAAACCTGTTTGTCCTTATAAAACTCTTCCGGTTTGTTTTTAAATTCTTTACGGACATCAGGGCCTATAACGATAGTGAGCGGGTTATTAGGATAAGCCCCGCCTGCATTTAATAAAGTGGGAGTATCTTTTGATCTTTCAAGAAATATGCCGCCATATATCTTAGCGCATACTTTCACGGAATCACCAATATGCTGTGCCAGGTCTTCTATCTTTACTTCCTGTTGTGCGGAAGCCATAAGAGTAAACAATACTGCAACAGCAGCTACCACTATTTTTTTCATGTACTTAACCTTTGATCAAAGATACATACTTAGCAATGCCTACTCCTACAAGCAAATATCCCTGACTAATTCTTATTTTGAGGTGCTGAATGGCTTACAACTGTTATTATTCAAACCTTACTTAATTTTTGGTGTCTTGGAATTTCAGAAGACATGCTTTTTAACCTTAGTAGAAAAATGTTCATTGAAATCTCTGCAACCTTATTACCTTATTTTGATCATCGCTTCTTGGAGGGCTCCAGAGTTTTTTTATAAAATTTTATAAACTCATCATATTCTTCCGCACAACTTATTTTACGATGATGTTCCGGTTGATAAAGTATGTA
>JAATGJ010000105.1 GCA_015654695.1 Chitinophagales bacterium
CCGCAGGCAGCAAGTTAAAGCCAACTCTTGTATAATCAGCATGTGCTATCCAGGCAATAGCCCAGAAATGCGGAAACTGCCATAAGAACTGGATGCCAAAAAGTATCCATCCTCCCGTTGACAATTTATCATCCCCCGCCGCCCAGCCGATCAAACAGGGTAAAGCTCCCGGTACCGCGCCTACCAACACCGCTATTGAACTTACTTTCTTCAGCGGCGTATAGATAAATGCATACAGGAACAAACTAAACGCTGCCAATCCCGCTGCTGTCCAGTTGAAATAATTACCAATAATGAAAACTCCTGCTGCACCGGTAAGAATAGCAAAAGCCCATCCTTCCTGTACACTCATCCTTCCTGATGCGACCGGTCTTTTAGCGGTTCGCTTCATTAAGGCATCGGTATCTTTTTCAACTACCTGGTTGATGGCATTAGCACTGCCTGTTACCAGCATCCCACCTGCAAAGAGCAATAACACCCACTTCCATTTATCCTCATACGTTCCAAAAGCCGGCGTCAGCACAAAACTCATGACACTGCTGAACACCACCATGATACTGAGCGAAGGCTTAATCAGCTGTAAATAATCTTTGATCTTGTTCATCACCAGCTTTCGCTATTTAAAACCGCGTTTGAATAAATGCGACATTATTTATGTTCCCTGCTTTAGTACTACTATGATCGCCTGTTGCGTCGCACTCTTCATCGTTCTGTAATTCTACTCAGCAACCCACCCCGGTCGTTTCTAATTCTACTTTCCCTTAATTCGCCCCTCCAGGGAGGGGATGAGTCCTTCAGTTGAAAATTCTGTTTGCCTATTGTCTTATCTCGAAATCTTTATTCAATCAACCTGTTCAGCCTAAGTCACCCCTTTAGGGGGACAGGGGGTTTAATGCTTACTCTCATTTGCCCCCACCGGCTCCGTCTGCGGAATAAATTCTCTTCCGTCTTTACCATAATCATACGGCCAGCGGTGTACTTCAGGTATTTCGCCTACCCAGTTACCATGACCCGGATTGATGGGCGTTGTCCATTCCAGTGTATTGGCTCCCCAGGGATTTTCGCTGGTTACTTTTCTTCCTTTGAATATAGAATAGAAGAAGTTGAAGACAAACATTAACTGAACTGCAAAGACGATGATAGAAACAACCGTGATCATTTTATCGAGGTCACCAAATTGGTTGAATGATTTCCAGATACTCTTATCCAAATAACGTCTTGGCATACCCGCCAACCCTTCATAGTGCATGGGCCAGAAAATAAGATAAGCGCCGACCATCGTTACCCAGAAATGGATATAGCCTAAGGTCATATTAAGATAACGACCGAACATTTTCGGGAACTAGTGATATACACCGGCAAACATGCCAAACATAGATGCCACACCCATTACAATATGGAAGTGCGCCACTACGAACATGGTATCGTGCAAATGAATATCAATAGTAGAGTTGCCTAAGAATATACCTGTCAAACCACCGGAGATAAACAAGCTGACAAAACCAATGGCGAATAAAGTAGATGGAAACAAACGGATATTACCTCTCCACAGGGTAGTGAGCCAGTTAAACACTTTAATGGCTGATGGCACAGCTATCAGCAATGTCAGCAACACGAATACGGATCCAAGGAATGGATTCAATCCTGTTACAAACATGTGGTGCGCCCATACCAGGAAGGCGAGGATAGCAATAGCAAACAATGAACCCAGCATCGCCATATATCCAAAGATCGGTTTGCGTGAATTCACCGAAAGTATTTCCGACACCATACCCATTGCGGGTAATAATATGATATACACTTCCGGGTGGCCAAGGAACCAGAACAAATGCTGGAACAGGATAGCGCTACCGCCTTCATTGGGTAAAATTTCACCCGCAACATATATATCACTCAGGTAAAAGCTTGTTCCCAGGTTACGATCAAACAATAAAAGTAACAGTCCTGAAAAAAGAACAGGGAATGATAATACGCCTAATACTGCTGTAAAGAATAATGACCATATAGTCAATGGCAGCCTGGTCATGCTCATTCCTTTTGTGCGCATGTTCAGGATAGTAGCAATATAATTAAGGCCTCCCAGCAATGATGATACTACGAATAATGCCATGGCTACGATCCAGAGATCCATTCCGAGTTTGGATCCCGATGAAGCCTGCCCTAATGCACTCAATGGCGGGTACACTGTCCATCCTCCTGATGCCGGGCCGGTATGTATGAACAGCGATGCGATCATCACCATACTTGCCATAAAGAAGAACCAGTAAGACAACATATTCATAAAAGGTGAAGCCATATCACGGGCGCCTACCTGCAGCGGAATAAGAAGATTGGCGAATGTACCGCTAAGACCTGCTGTCAATACAAAGAATACCAGCACGGTTCCGTGCATGGTCACCAGTGCATAGTAAAATTCAGGTTGTATCGTTCCGCCTTTTGCCCAGTGCCCGAAAAAAGTTTCAAGAATAGGGAAAGACTGACCGGGAAAACCAAGCTGCAAACGAAATAATACAGAAAACAATCCGCCGACAATGGCCCAGATGATCCCCGTTATCAAAAACTGTTTGCCGATGGTTTTGTGATCCTGGCTGAAAATATATTTTGTAATAAATGACTGTTCATGGTGTCCATGATGATGATCATCATGAGCAGCTCCGTGTGTCACTGTCCCTGGGTGTTCATGAATTGTTTCGCTCATAATCTTTTATTTTAATGGCAACCTTTGTTGCCGGTTGGTACCGATTTAATGTGATCCTGCTACAGCGACAGTTGTCGCTTGTTTGGCTACAGTATCAGTTTTGGGTTTAGCAGGATCTTTGTCCGGAAACACAGCCAGGTATTTTGGTTTCTGCTGCACCATCCACACATCAAACTCTTCCTGTGTTTCTACTACGATCTCCCCCCGCATACTCCAGTGGCCCTGCCCGCACATCTGGTCACATGATATTTCATATACAAAATCAGGATTGTTTGTTTCTTTCTTCATCTGAGCAGTGGTCTTGGTTGGCGTAAACCACATAGTAGTTGGCGTACCGGGCACGGCGTCCATCTTCATACGAAAATGTGCGAGACCTACATCATGTATCACGTCCTTGGCACCGATCACCAGGCGAACGGGTTTGTTTACTACCAGGTGCATAGGTTCTCCTACAATATAGATATCGTCCTGGTTAGCCGGGTCGTCCCATATCTGTCCTAACGGATTATCACCGGTTATATTTTTAAAATATTTCTTTCCCAATATTCCATCTTTACCCGGGTAGCGGAACTCCCATTTAAACTGGCTGCCGACTACCTCTACCTGCATAGCATTTTTTGGAGCATCGCCGGTTATTTTGAACCAGTAAAAAATACCAAAACCCACCAACACCGTTAATGTAATAGCCGGAATAACGGTCCATATCAATTCCAGCTTATTATTATGGGGATAGTAGTAGGCCTTTCTTTTATCGGAATGCTGGTATTTATAAGCAAACCAGAACAATGCAACCTGTGTAATAACGAAAACAATAAACGTAATGGCAATAGTAATATAGAGCATCCTGTCTATCAATACCCCATGATCAGAGGCTGCTTCGCCTAATATTTTTCCTTTCAGGTTTTCATTGCAGTAATACACCCCGATCAAGCCAAGCACCAGGAAAGCCAGCAGCAAAAATGCATTCACTTTATTGCTTTGTTTTCTTGATTGCTCTTCGCCGCGCAAGACAGCCACATATTCACTCGCCTTCGCTATCTGAAACGTGATCAGGAAGCCAAGTGCCAGGATCGCTACAATGAAAAAAGTTTGCATATTCAATAAACAATTAAAAATTCCAAATAAAAAATCCAAATTCTGTTCTCACATACAGACAAGGCATAGCTTGTCTGTATCACGTATGATGTATCACACTTTCCTTTAAAAAAGGATGATTCTTTGCCAATAATGGCGCTTTGCTCAAAGCCCTGCCTGTAACAAACATGATCAATCCTACAAATCCCAGTGCCACACCAAAATCATATAAGATCATTGGTACATGATCAGGCGAAGGGCCGGGAAATACCATCTGGTAAAAGTCAAGCCAGTGTCCGAATAATATCAATAACGCCATAAATGTTACCGTTGTATAATTCCGCTTGGCCCCTCTTCTCATTAATATTAACAACGGAGCCAGGAAATTAATAATTACCATCAGCCAGAAAATACCCTCATAGGCACCCGGGTGGGAGGAGTTACCAATCCTGTTAACAAAATAAATGGTTTCTTCAGGCTGGTTACTATACCAGATCAGCATGAATTGAGAAAACCATAAGTAAGTCCAGAATATAGAAAAAGCAAACATGAATTTCCCGATATCATGCAAGTGTTCATCATTAGTCAGTTCCAGGTAGCCGGTATTTTTCAGGAATACGACAAACAAAGCGATCAATGCCACGCCCGCTACAAACGTACTGGCAAACGTGTACCAGCTATACATAGTGGAAAACCAGTGTGCATCAATACTCAACAACCACAGCCAGGGTGTAGATGACATTACGGTAAGTGCAAATACTACAAGGAATAAAGCTGACCATACCGTATTGTTCCAGGTATATTTTTTTCTTTCTTCTACAGTAGCCAGTGGTTTTTCATCCAGGCTGCGGGAAAGCTTTCTCATTTTCCATCCAAGAAATGACCACAATGCAATAGTTAAGAAGGTAACAACAGTAAAAAAACCTTTATTTAAAAAGCCTGATTTGTGTAATAAAACCGGATCGTGTTTCACATGCTCCGTATCCGCCCAGTGGTATATTATATGATTATCACCGAACGTAATGGCCATTAATATCAAAAAACAAATAACACCAATAACAGGAACTACGGTTGATATAGCTTCCGGTACCCGGCGAAATACCAGCGTCCATCCACCCCATGCAAGTGTCGTTGCACAGATAAAGAACATAGCGGCATTCACGACCAGCAGGAAATAAACACTATTCTGTAATAAGCTTGCCCAAAACCTGGCCTGCTCATGTGGGTCTTTACTGGCTCCGTGAGTGATGTACAAAGCTGCGATGGCAATGATACCGATCACCATCAACGCAATTGAAATGGTATTGTATCGCTTTGGTATTATGAATTTTTCCCGGATTGACATCTTGTTCGTTTATAATTTCTTCAAATAATTATTCTTACATCTTTTTTGTTACCGTATCCATTGCGGGTTTTTTTACCGCACTTGTATCAGCTGCTACAGCTGATGTAGCTGTTTTACCGGCAGCCTGTTTTGATTTTATATAGGCTATCACCATCCAGCGTTGCTTTGTACTCAGTTGAGATGCATAACTGCCCATTGAATTTTTACCGTATGTAACAGAGTGAAACATGGTTCCTTCAGCCATTGCCTCATATACAGCATCACCCACCAATGTAGCCGGCTTTGCTAAATAAGGACCATCGCCACCTTTGTATAAAGGGCCGTTGCCGTCAAGCTTTGCGCCGTGGCAGATACCACAGTTCACCAGGTATAATCGTTGCGCCTCTTTCATATCTATTGATTCAGCCACTAAAGGACTTTTTACCGAAGCAGATTGCACATACCCTGCTGAATCATTCTTCAGCATATAAGCGAACATTTCGCCACGGGCAATGGTACCTTCTACAGGAAGACCCGTATAATGAGCTCCTGATGCTTTTAATCTTTCTCCTGAAGGAGCGTATGTTTCATAAGCTACGCTATACGCCATATCGGGCATATAGGCCCTTCCTGTGTCGCGGCGAACGTGGTTACAACTCACAATAACAATTCCGGTCACCACACATCCCGCTATGATCAAAAATTTTTTCATTCTCGTCTGTTAAAATGATCAATAACTATTAATCTTTTTTCTCAAATCTCTTTGTGTCCTTATCATATCTTCCCAGCCACCAGCCTGTTTCTTTATACTGAACCGCTACATCTTTTGCGCCAACGTTGTTTAAAAAAGCAACCACTTCTGCATCATTGGTTTTATCTCCCGCTTCCAGCGCCATCACGAATGTATCGTCCGTAGAACGTGGATTGAAATGATCTTTTTTTACAAATGGCGCCATCTGGCACAGGTAACAAAAAGTCAATACCATTCCCACGGCCGCAAATAATACTGTCAATTCAAAAATGATAGGTATCCATGCCGGCAGCGAGAAGAAAGGCTTGCCGCCAAAGTTTATCTGCCAGTCTATTGATAAAGCCCAGGTGATAAAGCCCACGGCGGTAGCTGTTCCGGTAATAGCATAAATAAATCCTGCCGTATGAAGGCTGGTATCACGAAGACCCATCGCCTTATCTAACCCATGAATAGGGAAAGGCGTGAATACCTCATGTATCTTATACCCCGCACGGCGTGCTTTTTTGACAGCAGGAAATAAAACCTCCTCATCATAAAAATTGCCTGTAATAAATTTTTTAACTGCCATTTTATTTTAGTTCTGAGTTATTAGTTTTGAGTTCTGAGTCAATGTCCGAAAGCAAGAATTGACTCCTGTTTCTGAACTACCTGGCTACCAACTGTTATCTACGCTCCATGATCATGCCCGTGCTTCTCACTGAACTCAGTCAATGATTCTTTTTCTACCTCATCCATTTTTTCTTTATAGTTCTTGCCATTCTTTTTCAATATATGCTTGATCTCCGCTAATGCAATTACCGGGAAGAATTTAGAAAAAAGGAAATAGCAGGTAAAGAATAAACCAAAAGTTCCCATATAAAAACCAACCTCCCAGATAGTAGGAGCATAGTAAGTGCTCCATGCGCTCGGCAGGTAATCACGGTAAACAGAGGTAACGATGATCACAAAACGTTCGAACCACATACCTATATTGATCAGGATACTCATGAAAAAAGTGAGCACCAGGTTACGTCTCATTTTCCTGAACCAGAATATTTGCGGCGACAATACATTACATCCCATCATGATCCAGTAGCTCCATCCGTAAGGACTGCTCAGGTTCAGCCTGTTTTCTTTAAACGCATACCATTCATACGGCGAGGCCGAATACCAGGCCATGAATAATTCCGTGAGATAGGCGATACCCACAATTGAACCCGTTAAGATGATTACTTTATTCATCACCTCGATATGCTCAAGGGTAATATATTCTTCCAGCGCCAGTACTTTTCTTGTTACTACCAGCAGCGTTTGCACCATTGCAAATCCAGAGAAGATGGCGCCCGCTACGAAGTAAGGAGGAAAGATAGTAGTATGCCATCCGGGAACTACAGAGGTAGCGAAGTCAAAGGATACTATCGTATGCACCGACAATACAAGTGGCGTACTCAACCCTGCCAGTACCAATGATAAGGCTTCATGTCTTTGCCAGTGCTTGGTACTTCCCGTCCATCCAAATGCAGCAACGCCATAAAACATTTTGCGCCATTTCAGCTTAGCCCTGTCTCGGAGTGTAGCCAAGTCGGGTAATAAGCCGGAATACCAGAATAATAATGATACCGTAAAATAAGTAGAGATCGCAAATACGTCCCAGAGAAGCGGAGAGTTAAAGTTTACCCATAGAGGACCGCGGGTATTACCGTAAGGCAAAACGAAAAACGCATCCCATACCCGGCCCATGTGCCAGATAGGAAACTGGCCGGCACACATTACCGCGAAGATCGTCATAGCTTCAGCCGCACGGTTCACCCCTGTTCTCCATCCCTGGCGGAATAATAATAAGATAGCGGAGATCAATGTTCCGGCATGACCAATACCTACCCACCATACGAAATTGGTGATATCCCATCCCCACCCAATTGTTTTGTTCAGGTTCCACTGGCCCGTACCATATATTACCTCCATTGTTACAGACAAAATACCAAATGCCAGCAGCGCAACAGAAATAAGAAATCCTATCCACCAAAGCCTGGAAGGCTTTGCTTCTACCGGGCGGCAAATATCTTCCGTTACCTGGTGATAGTCCTTATCTCCATCTACCAATGGTGGCCTTACCTGTGATTCGTATCTGAGTAATCCCATAATTTAAGCTTTGAGCCGTTAGCCGCCGGCCGGCGGATACAAGCCTTTCTTTTTTTTATTCAACGATTTTGATACTTCGATTCTCTCTGCTTATTATTTTCCATTCACCACCCACCATTCTTATCTTAATGATTCGCTTCTTCTTTTTTCTCCGCAGCAGGCACTGTTGCTCCTTCATGCTTTTCTTCACCACCATGATGTGCATCTTCAATGATCTCATCTGTATTTCTCACTTTGGCCAGGTATGTCACATTGGGTAATACGTGTAATTGTTCAAGAACATAGAAACTGCGTTGTGTATTCTCTTCACGCATTTTACTTACCGCGCTTGCTTTATCATGCACATTACCGAAAACGATCGCATCGCCTGCACAAGCCTGCTGGCAAGCTGTTTTTGCATCGCCATCAGCTAGTACACGGTTTTCTTTTTTGGCTTTCAGTTTAGCGGCCTGTGTACGCTGCACGCAGAAACTGCATTTTTCCATCACCCCTCTTGAACGAACGGTTACATCAGGATTCAGCACCATTCTTGTCAGCTCATCATTCATCTGGTGGATAACCGGATCCAGTTTACCTACCAGTTCCTGGTCCTGGTTGTGGGCGAAACTGTCTGCTCCTGTATAATCCGACCAGTTGAAGCGGCGAACTTTAAAAGGACAGTTATTAGCGCAATATCTTGTACCGATACAACGGTTATAAGCCATTTGGTTAATACCCTCGGAACTATGGTTGGTAGCAGCAACCGGGCAAACATTCTCACAAGGCGCATTATCACAATGCTGGCACATCATCGGTTGAAACACCACACCTTTCAGGTCATCCGGGTTTTCGTTATCTGATACAAAGTACCTGTCAATACGTAACCAGTGCATATCATGATAGCGGAGGACTTCGCTTTTACCTACTACGGATACATTGTTCTCCGCATGACAGGCCACTACACAGGCGCCGCAACCATAGCAGGCATTCATATCAATGGCCATACCCCATTTAATACCGGGCTGCCCATGATCAGGATACAATGTTGCTTCCCTGCGGAAATCGCTGGTCTTTTTTGCATAATCTTCCGTCATCTCAGTACGATAATCGGGAATAGCGTTCGGGTTCTTTTTGAAAGTAGCCAGGGTAGTTTCTCTTACTACTTCTACACGGCCTTCATAAGAATTATGTATCTGTGTCTGTGCAATTTTTTCTTTCCTGTTCATGTCCGTGATAGTAACATCAGCGGCATAGTAATCAACATTGTTCCCGTTAAAAGAGGTAAACGGGTAAACATTTTTTCCTGCTCCAGAAGCAGTCTTTCCTAGCTTTTCTCCGCGTCCATATCCTACCGCGATAGCGATAGTATCGGCATTCATTCCGGGAATAACCAGTATGGGTAATTCAACCTCTGCTTTACCAACGGTGAATTTGAAAACCGGTTTTTTCGGATAATATTCATAATCCATATCCAGTTTCACACCAAGTTCCTTTGCTTTCGCCATGGAGATCATGGCATAGTTGTCCCAGGTAGCTTTAGTAATAGCATCAGGCAGTTCCTGCAACCAGGGATTCGTAGCTCCTGTGCCTGTACCAATTGAAACTTTCTGGTATAATACTACTTCTGTCTTGACGCCTTTTTTAATGGATGCAATAGCGGATGCAGCAGCAGCAACGGATGCGGAACTGTAAGTTGCACCGGCTCCTCCTGCTTCTACCAGTATTCCATCCTGCAATGCTTTGTTATAAGCATCGTCTGATTGCAGCCTGGCAGCCCAGTAAGTTTTTAAATAAGAATCGTAATCTGTGGCATTACCGCTCCATCTCAATAAAGAAGTTTGATAGGGGCGTGTTTTAAATAAAGGATAAATAGTAGGTTGAATAAAAGACGTGATACCTGTTTTTGGTTCAGCATCACCCCAGCTTTCCAAATAATGATGTGTGGGAAGATTATAACCGCAAAGCTCTGTTGTTTCATCCCATCTTTCATTGAATGAAACAGTCACTTTTACTTTAGCTAATGCCGATTTGAATTTGGCTGCATCATAATAATCATACGCAGGGTTAGCGCCATAGATCAGTAAAGCGCCAACATTTCCCGCTTCCATATCGGCTACAAGAGCTTTTACATCTTTATCAATTCCCTGGCGATAATTCACCGGTCTTGTCCAGTCTATCGTGGTGCCATAAGCGCCCACCGCATTATTGATCGCATTGACAATGATCTGAACATTTACATCATTACTGCCGGATACTACTAATGCTTTACCGCTGTTTGCTTTCAGGTCTGCGGCTACTTTTACAATACCCGCTTTCAGTTTTGCATCAGCGATGGCCGGTGCAACAACTGATCCATCCAACGCAGCTAATAAAGCTAATGCAACAGCCCCTGTTTCAGAAGGCCTGTGTGTAATGCGTTCATCAGCGCTGGCGCCGGTGGTGCTCAAATGAGATTCAAACTGGTAATGTTTGCTCATCTCCGGGTTTTTCTCATTGATCTTGCGGCCCTTTGTATAACCCAGTGCATTCTCAAGCGGACTAAGCCATGTGCCAAGAAAATCAGCGCCAAGGCCTACGATCACTTTTGCTTCGCCAAAATTGTAAGAAGGAAGTTTTTTACCAAACCCGCTCGCCTCGTTGGCCTCCAGCATACCGCTGTAAGAAACAGCATCATACTGAACATGCTTCAGGTTAGCGAATTTGGAAATAATATCTTTTGTAGAAGGAGAAACGATTGAACTGGTCAGTAATACAACAGACTTTCCTGCAAGACCAGCGATTGCTTCACCGATTGTTTTATCTAAAAATTCATACGTGCTTTCTTCGTGTTTATCGCCCACTTTGCGCGTCGGGAAACGGTTACGATAGGTATCATACAAGTCCAGCACAGAAGCCTGCGCCCTTGCAGTAGTACCACCATTGGTAAATAAAGAAAGATCGTTGCCTTCAATTTTGATGGGACGGCCATCTCTTACTTTGGCCAGGATAGGAACTACATCACCATCCTGTACATACGTTGTAGCATAATATTTCGCTTCGCCGGGTATGATGTTCTCCGGTTTATTCGCAAACGGGATCGCTTTGCGCACCGGCGTTTTACAACTGGCAGCCAGCGTGGCGGCAGCCGTACTGAAACCCAGATATTTCAGAAAATCCCTGCGGGGAGATTTGGCATCCAGTAACCCTTTACTGTCCATATCTTCAAAAGGAAGCTCTTCACGAAACTCATCCTCCACTTTCTTTTGAAAATTGTCCGGGTCATTTACCTCTCCGAAACTTTGCCAGTATTTATTCATAATACCCCAATCCGCCAGCCAGCGGACATTTAAACTCTGAATTTTGACACCACTTTCCTTTTTCGCAAAAACCTTAATTCAAGAGATGGTTAAAAAATCATTTTCTTTCTTCGAATTAATTCTTTCCAGGCTTACAGTAACTATAACCTAAGTTCTCCGCCAGTTGGCGGAGACAGGGGTTAATAATGGCACTTCTGGCACTCCAGCCCACCAATATCTTTTACGGTAACACTATCCATTTTACCTGACTTGATATCGTTATGGAATTTTTCATAAATGCTGTAAAACTTATTGCCTGTACTATCGCTATAGTTGAAATTAACTTTTGACTGGCGGTGACAGTTGATGCACCAGCCCATGCTCAGTTCGGAGAATTGTTTTACTTCATCCATCGCTGTTATTTCACCATGGCAGGTCTGGCACTGAACATTGCCCGCTCTTATATGCTGGCTATGGTTGAAGTAAACATGGTCGGGCAGGTTATGGATCTTTACCCATTCGATAGGTTTTGCTTTTGACGGATCCCATGCATTAGGTTTGAGCGGATCAAAACCTGCATATTCATATAGTTTTTTTATTTCTGCTGTTCCATCAATTTTTTTACCGGCTTCATTAAACAATTCCGGGCCCTTTACATATTCAGTAATGCTCTTATGACAGTTCATACAGACATTCACCGAAGGAATGGCTGCATGTTTACTTTCCCAGGCATTGCCATGGCAATACAAACAACTGATCTGGTTGATACCGGCATGTACTTTATGTGAATAATAAATAGGTTGTTCCGGCTGATAATCTTTCTGACGCTGCAGGCCGATGGCGCCTTTGGTAACATAAAAACCACCCACTACAAAGAAGACCAGCGCCACCATAGCGATATAGACTTTATTACGATAAAAAGGTACGGGCTCAGGGCGACCGATACCTTCCGCATCATCCGACATTTTTTTCAGGTTGCTGTTCACCTGCATCAATATCAAAGCGATAATGGCGAGTATAAGAGAGATGACTCCGAAAATAACTGCGTTTTGATTGGAAGATGTTTCCGGCTTGAGAGGGTCTTTCGGCTCTCTAGTTGTTGGGGTTTCGAAAGTAACTTTTATATAAGCGAAAATGGCATCTATGTCTTTCTCAGGAAGTGAGTTACGTTCAAATTGCGTCATTACGGAACCATACTGCTTCTTGAGATCCATATAATGTGGATCTGAGTTAATAAGTGTATTGACACCGTAAATCCAGTTATATATCTTCTTCATGTCCCCGCCATAATATTCCTTATCAATCACGCCTCCAAGCATTGGACCCGTTACATCCTTAAACACGTTATGACAACTGGCGCATTTGCTTTGAAACAATGCTTTACCATCTTGTGCGAATATTTTAATACCAGAGAAAGAAAAGAATATAAGAAATGCCAGCGTTAGCTTCTGAGTTATTGGTTTACAGGAAATCATAGCCGCTATTAATCTGAAAAAATGTGGATAAAACCTTTGATCGGCAGCAAAAATAAGTCAGGAACTTAACAAAATGACAACAGTTACCAAAATTTTTTAACCCGTTACCAGCCTGCATTTCAAAGGAATTATAAAGATTTTGCAAGATGCTCTATTTTTGTTTGTCATAAATAAGTAAATGATGTTAGCTGTATCATCAAATGTGAAAATGTAAATGGAGATTGAATGTTTTTTACTGACTTTTGCGCCACAAAATACATAACATGTATTCCATCTGCCGGCGCGGATGCCATATATACACATAATATGCTTGAACGTTTACAAAAAAAATGGAAGGTCAATGGCCTGCAACTGGTGCTGATACTTTGCACATTTGCTATCGGCGGCAGCCTGACCGGTTATGTGGGTAAAAGACTCATACACGTTCTGGATATAGAACAAAAGTGGCTCTGGGTCATTACATATATAGTTATCATAACGATTCTCTGGCCGCTGGCCGTTTTGCTGGTAAGCGTGTTTTTTGGTCAGTTCAGGTTTTTCACCGGTTATTTAAAGAAAGTAGGAAGAAGAATGGGACTGCTGAAGTCAGAAACCGGAAGCCAGAAATCGGAAGTTCAAAACCAGGAATAAAGATTCAATAGATCGAAATGCCGCTTACCACTCACCTTGCGATTTTTGCATCCGGCGCAGGATCTAATGCACAAAAGGTTATTGATCATTTTACCTCATCTCCCTCCTTATCCAAAGGAGAAGGAGCCGGTAACCCTAAAGCAATAATTTCTCTTATTGTTTGTAATAAACCCGGAGCCGGAGTTCTGGATATTGCCGCAAAAGAAAACATCCCTGTCCTGCTTATTGAAAAAGAAAAATTCTTTCGGGGTGACGCTTATATGAATGAATTAAAAGAAATTGATCTGATTGTGCTGGCCGGCTTTTTATGGAAAATTCCGGATGCGCTGATCAAAGCTTATCCCGGCCGGATCATTAATATTCATCCTGCATTATTACCAAAATATGGCGGCAAAGGCATGTATGGCAATAACGTTCACGCGGCCGTGATCGCAGCCGGAGATAAAGAAAGCGGCATTACCATTCATTATGTGGATGAGCACTATGACAACGGCGATATTATTTTCCAGGCCAGGTGTCCCGTATTCCCGAATGATACTCCTGGTTCACTGGCACAGCGTATTCACACCCTGGAGCATGAACATTTTCCGAAAGTAATAGAAAGCGTAATTAATCAATTAGCGGGTAAATAGGCAGCAGGGAAAACGCATTAAAACGAACTTAAAAGCTGGTTGAAATCAAAAAAAGGAACACGGATGACACGGGTTGGACGGATGAAGACGGATTCTTTATTAAGCTTCGCTTAATAAACCTGTGAAAATCTTTTCAAGTATGCTTTATTTAAAATAACGATGGGCTGATATGAGATCTGACGAAAAAAAATCTGTGTAAATCCGTTTTATCCGTGTCATCCGTGTGCTGTATTAACCGATTTTTAATGCATCAGCCCTGAAACAGGCAGGCTTAACTAAGAGTTTGCATTTTCTTTTGTTACTTGCGCCAATACAACAATTTTGTTCCGCCATTTTTTACAAATATTATTCTTTACAGTTCTTTTCGCATCCGCAAAACCGGTGGCTGCACAATGGTTTAAAATAAAGGGTAACGTGTATGACAGCTCCCGCAACTACGCTATTGAACTGGTAACGGTCTTGTCCACCTCAGGTAAGGGTACGATCACCAATGCCGATGGTCATTATGAAATAGACGTGAAGGAAACCGACTCTATCTGGTTCAGCTACCTGAATAAGCCCACGATGAAGTTCCCGGTGCTGAAGATCCTTAACCCCTTTGCGTTTGACATATCGCTGCAGGTAAATGTGACGATATTGAAAGAAGTGAAAATCCGGCAAAGAAATTACAAACAGGATTCTTTACAAAACAGGGAGGATTATGCTAAAGCATTTAACTATCGTAAGCCGACACTTAAGCCAAGCGTTTCCGGTCTCGGGGTAGGATTTGACCTGAACGAAATCATCAACATGTTCCGCTTTAAACGAAACCGGAGTATGCTGTCTTTTCAAAAAAGATTGCTGGCGCAGGAACAGGAAAAATCTGTTGATCATCGTTTCAGCAAAGCCCTGGTAAGAAGGTTGACGGCATTAACCGGTAATGAACTGGACAGCTTCATGCTTGTTTTCAGGCCCTCGTATCAATTTACATTGCTGACGAGCGACTACGATTTTCAGCAATACATAAAAATTGCTTTTGAAAGATTTAAAAACGGATTGCCTCCCGTTCCTTTCTTAAATCAGGAAGAGGAGGAACAATAGCTTGAACAGGGTAAAAAAGAATATTATACAGAAGAGCCGCTTATCACCACTTTACCTACCACCTCAATCCGCGGTTCAAAGATTTGCTTATGTTTTTTTAAAAGAATAACATAACTCTCTGCACCAACCAGTGACAACCGGGGAGATTAAATCCCGGCCGGGTCAATAATTATAGACAATTTTTATTACAATATAACAATTTGAGCTATTTTTGTAAGGCTGTGATTTTTTTGTATAAAACATGATCTTTCTTGTGGATTGGTTTTATAAATAACCAAAACAAATCCTCCAATATGCTTTTTAAATACCCGCATCAGAATTTTCTGAAAAAGCTATCAAACAATTTTTTACCCAAAAAAAAATTTATGAAAAGAACTTTTTCCCCTTTTTTTGTTTTTTCCACCAGGCTCACTGTTTTCCTTATTGCCTTTATGGTACTGTGCGGAATAGCAGTCACTGCACAAAGCTATACGATTAGTTTTACCAATGCTCCGCCAGCGTTAAATGACCCTTTACTGGATCAAAATGATGGTCCGGGTTTTGGAAACACCACATCGTCTAATGCAATAGAAGTTGGGGTAAGATTCCGTGTATCCCGGCCGGGCTTTGTAACTGCTATACGTTTTTTAAAAGGTACCGGACAAGCCGGTTTACATAGTGGTCATTTATGGAGCAGTGACGGATCAGTCCAGTTAGCACAAGAGCAATTCACAGAAACTCCAGATGGCTGGCAGGAAGTTACCCTCACTACTCCTGTTCATATAATACCCTCCTATAATTATGTGGCTTCGGTCTATAGCGCTAACGGTGATTATCAGTCAGAATTATTCTCGAATTTTAACTGGGTTAATTATCAACCTCCCCTTATTCCTGATGACTTTGGCACTCACCCGATCTTTGTGGTCCGTAGTGCTGCGGGTGCTGGTGCTGATGTGTCATTTACAGGCAATGGATTATACAGGTATTTTGACAGTCCGCCTAACGTAAACGGATTGTTCCCAAATCAATACTCCGGAAACAACTACTGGATAGATATCAGGTTTGTCCCTGATTTTCCATTACCTGTTATGCTTGCTGGTTTCAGGGCAATAACCACCAGCAACGATGTATTACTGAACTGGAAAACTGAATCGGAATATAATAACAAAGGTTTCGAGATACAACGCAGTAATAATGGAAATGACTGGTATGCTGTAAACTTTATAGACGGAGTTGTTGAAAGCGCCACTGGTAGAAACTATAGTTATACAGATAAAGGTTTAGCTCCCGGGTTATACTATTATCGTTTGAAACAGGTGGACAATGACGGGGTGTTTAGAAACTCTCCTGTTGTTACCGCTACCATTTCCGGGAAAGGCAGGATATTATTATTCCAGAACTCTCCCAATCCATTCAGAAGCACGGCCACTATCCGGTTCGATCTGCCCAATGCCCAGAAAGTAAGATTAAGCATACTTGATATACTGGGAAGGGAAGTAAAAGTATTGACCAATAAACAAAGTGAAGCAGGGAGTCACCTTATCCCGGTGGATGCCACCGGCCTCAGCCGCCAGTTATACTATATCAGGTTGCAAACAGAAAGCGGCACGCTGACAAGAAACATGCTTGTTGAATAAACTATTATCATAGGATTTACTGAAAGGATGGCTTATTAAAAGTCATCCTTTCTTTTTTGAACGCACAGAAAAAGAGCCTGGTTTTTAAAATAACTTCAATAGATTATACATAAATAGCAGAAAAAAATAAACAATTCTTATCTTCACATTCAATATTCTTTTGGAAACCTGCTAATTAGAATAGCCTGGAATAAGGTATCAAATTATTTTTTATACAAAATCCATTTTATGAAAAGGACTTTTCTGATTTTTTCCAAACGCATCTTTGCTTTCTTTCTTGCACTGATGCTACTCTGCGGCCAGGGTGCCGATGCACAGACTTATACAATCACTTTTCCTGTTGCCCCACCACCAACAAATGACCCCACACTTGATCAGAATGATGGTCCGTTGTGGGGAGCCTCAACACCATTTAATGCAATAGAGACAGGAGTAAGATTCCGGGTGACCCGGCCTGGCAATATAACCGCAATACGCTACCTTAAAGGAGATGCTGTCGCTGGTGTACATATTGGTCATTTATGGAACAATGATGGATCAACCAAGTTAGCGGAAGAAACATTCCCGGCTGTTGGCTTGGGTGTAGGCGGCTGGCAGGAAGCTACCTTAACTACTCCCGTTCATATAACACCGGGAAATAATTATGTGGCCTCGGTTTTCAGCGAGCTGGGTGATTATGGCGCTCAACCTTTCGGGACTTTTAACTGGAATACATATCAACCTCCTGTTATTCCTGATGATTTTGGCACGGACCCCATCCTGGTTGTCCGTACTACCAATGATCCTGCAGGGAACGGTTTATATATTTATTTTGACAGTCCGCCCGATCTGGATGGCCAATTCCCAACTTTAGTAAATTCAAACAATTTCTGGATAGATATTAGATTTGAACCCGATTTCCCATTACCAGTTGTTCTTGCTGGTTTCAGGGCGATAACCACTAACAACGATGTGCTACTGAACTGGAAAACTGAATCAGAATCTAATAATAAAGGTTTCGAGATACAACGCAGTAATAATGGAACTGACTGGTATGCCGTAAATTTTGTAAACGGAGCCGGTGAAAGTCCCGCTGTCAGAAACTATAGTTATACAGATAAAGGTTTGGCTCCCGGTTTATACTATTATCGTTTGAAACAGGTGGACAATGACGGGAAATTTAAAAATTCTCCTGTTGTCACGGCTACCGTTTCCGGAAAG